>DASVVF010001094.1:0-3169 GCA_036386695.1 Catenuloplanes sp.
GGCCAGCCCCGCCGCGACCAACCGGTCGCGCTCGGCGTCGTCGCGGACCACCCCGACCGTCCGGGCGGCACCGGAATCCCGGGCCGCCGCCAGCGACAACGACCCGCTCTTGCCCGCCGCACCCAACACCGCCACCGCCGGCGCGCCGTAACCCCCGACCACCCGCCGGGTCAACGCCGGCGCCCCGCACACGTCGAAGACCGCCAACGCCAACCCCGGTTCCAGGTCGTCGGGCAGCACCGCGACGGTGGACCGGGCGAACAGGATCGCGTGCCCGTCACACGGCACCTGCTCACCGCGCCCCGACCACCGGGCCAACCCGTCGGTCACCACCAGCGGGGTCAACGTCAACGACACCAGCGTGGCGATCCGATCGCCCGCCTTGACCGGCAACGGCGAACGCCGCCCCACCTCGTCAACCGTGCCGATCAGCATCCCGCCCGAGCCGGTGACCGGGTTGTGCATCTTGCCGCGCGACGAAATGATCTCCAGCACCTCGGCGCGCACCGCGTCCCCGTCGCCGTCGTGCTTCTCGGACAGCTGCCGGAAGCTGGCCGCGTCCAGGTTCAGCCGCTCCACCCTCACCCGCACCTCGTTGGGGCCCACCTCGCCGCGGGCGTCGAGCCGCAGCGCGGCCTGGGGCAGCACGCCGGCGGGCGTGACCACCCGGTGCAGACCGACCGGAGACGTCATATCCACCATCCTCGCGCGATGCGGCAGCAAAACAACCGCCGGTCAGAAAATCCTCCGGCAGAATAGTGACTTCGCGAAAAAATCTCCAGTATCGTTGCGGAGATCCGACCGAGGGAGGCTCCGTTGTCGCAGGCCCTGACCGGCGTCACCACGCCCACCGACCAGCCGTACGCATACCGGCGCCGCGCCCTCGTCGAACCCGACTGGACCCGCCTGCCCGGCTGGCGGCACATCACCCGCGAACAGTGGGAATCAGCCCAGTGGCAACGGGTCAACTGCGTCAAGAACCCGAAACAGCTACGCGCCGTCCTCGGCGACCTCGTCCACGAGACCTTCTACACCGACCTCGACACCGACCAGCAACGCCTGGCCACCATGTCGATGCTCGTCCCACCCCACATGATCAACACCATGGTCCCCGACCGCGTCCCGGACACCGAGTCGTTCTACGCCGACCCGATCCGCCGCTACATGATCCCGGTCGCGACCGACCGACACCTCGACTGGCCGTCACACCCCTACGCCACCCGCGACTCGCTGCACGAACACGACATGTGGGTCGCCGAAGGCCTCACCCACCGCTACCCCACCAAGGTCCTGGCCGAACTGCTCTCCACCTGCCCCCAGTATTGCGGCCACTGCACCCGGATGGACCTGGTCGGCAACTCCACTCCCACCGTCGACAAACTCAAACTCACCCTCAAACCCGTCGACCGGTACGACGCCCACCTCGCCTACCTGCGCCAACACCCCGGAGTCCGCGACGTCGTCGTCTCCGGCGGCGACGTCGCCAACGTCCCGTGGCGCAACCTGGAGTCGTACCTGATGCGACTGCTGGACATCGACACCATCCGCGACATCCGGCTGGCCACCAAGGCCCTGGCCGGCCTGCCCCAACACTGGCTGCAGGCCGACGTCGTCGAAGGGATGGAACGGGTCGCCCGCACCGCCGGCCGCCGCGGCGTCAGCCTCGCCCTGCACACCCACGTCAACCACGCCCAGTCCCTCACCCCACTGGTCGCCCGCGCCGCCCACACCCTGCTGGAAGTCGGCGTACGCGACGTCCGCAACCAGGGCGTCCTGCTGCGCGGCGTCAACGCCACCACCCCCGACCTGCTCGACCTGTGCTTCGCACTCCAGGGCGAGGCCGGCATCCTGCCGTACTACTTCTACATGTGCGACATGATCCCCAACGCCGAGCACTGGCGGGTGCCGGTGTGGCACGCCCAGCAGCTCCAGCACGACATGATGGGCTACCTGCCGGGCTACGCCACCCCACGGATCGTCTGCGACGTGCCGTTCGTCGGCAAGCGCTGGGTGCACATGGTCACCGACTACGACCGCGAGCACGGCATCTCGTACTGGACCAAGAACTACCGCACCTCGCTGGACGCCGACGGCATCGACGCCCTGGACAAACGGCACGCCTACTACGACCCGATCGACACCCTGCCGGAATCGGGCCAGAACTGGTGGCGCAAACACCAGGACAGCTGACGCCGCCACCCGACGTCATACGCGAAGCAGCCCCTGGGGAATTCCCCAGGGGCTGCTTCGCGTATGGAGACTAGCTGAACGCGTCCTTGACGTTGTGGCCCGCGTCCTTGACGTTCTCGCCGGCCTGCTTGGCCTTCGCCTCGGTCTGCTGCGCGGCGCCCTCGGCCTGCAACCGCTCGTTGTCCGTCGCGTCGCCGATCTTTTCCTTGGCCTTGCCGGACAGCTCTTCAGTCTTGTTCTTGACCTTATCGGTGAAGCTCATGATGCGAATCCTCCTGAGTGGTCACCGGCGGGCAATTCAACCGCCCTCGTCTTTCGGCTTGCCCGGCCGCCACTGCCCCGAAACATCTGCCCTTTCGCTGCCTCCCCCGGTCGCTGTGGCTCCGGCCACCACCCGTAAAGCATCCTAGGAAGATAGGTTGTGCGGTGGCCGCCGGCCCTCAGGCGAAGAACTGGTCGTAGCCCAGGCGGCCGACCAGGGCGACGACCACGACCAGCAGCACGACCCGGATGAACAGCGACCCCCGGCGCACCGCCATCCGGGCGCCCAGCACCGCCCCGGCCACGTTGCCCACGGCCAGCGCCGCACCGAGCTGCCAGTGCACGTGCCCGGCCGCACCGAAGACCACCAGGGCGCCGAAGTTGGTGCCGACGTTGACCAGCTTCGCCATCGCCGAACCGTGCACGAAGTCGGCCCCCAGCACCGCCGTGAACGCCAGCACCAGGAACGTGCCGGTCCCCGGGCCGATCATCCCGTCGTACAGGGCGATCACCCCACCGGTCAGCGCCACGGTGACGGCGATCCGCGCGGTGGTGCGCCGGCCCGGCTCGGCGACCGCCCCCAGGCGTGGCCGCACCGTCACGAAGACCGCCACCGCCACCAGCACCACCAGCACCACCGGTCGGTACGCCGCCGCCGGGACGCTACCGGCCAACGCGGCGCCCGCGCCGGCGGTCAGCACCGCCAGACCGGCGGCCG
>DASVVF010001095.1:0-7121 GCA_036386695.1 Catenuloplanes sp.
CGGCTGGACCGGCTGCAGGCCCGGCCGCACTGGGGCAAGCTCTTCACCACCGCCCCCGAGGTGGTGCGCGGACGCTACCCGCGGCACGCCGACTTCACGGCGTTGATGGCGGCCTGGGACCCTGCCGGCACGTTCCGCAACGCGTTCATGGACCGGTTCTTCCCGGCCGCCGCCGAGGCTCCTGGTCATTGACAGTCGTCACTGGATTACCTACGGTTGCGGCACCACCGCCAGGCTATCGACCGGGGGGTCCACCGTGGAGCACAGGGTTTCCGGGCACCGTCGGATCGGGCTCGCCGCCGCCGCGTTGTTGCTGGCCGTCGCCGGCGTCCTGGTGGCGTGGCAGCGCCCGGCCGCCGCCGCCACCGGCGACATCCGGATGCACGACCCCAGCGTGATCAAGGTGGGCAGCTGCTTCTACGGGTTCTCCACCGGCTTCGAGGGCGGCCCGGGCGGCGGCGCGGTCACCATCCGCAGGACCTGTGACGCCACCCTGTACGGCGGCTGGACCTACGTCGGCACGGTGTGGAACTCCCCGCCGGCGTGGATCACCCGGCGGCTCGGCCAGACCCCGCCGAACTTCTGGGCGCCGGACATCAACTACTTCAACGGCCGGTACCACCTGTACTACGCCGCCTCCATCTGGGGACAGGGCACCGCCGCGATGGGGCTGCTCACCGCCACCAACATCGAGGGCCCGTGGACCGACGCCGGTGAGGTCACCAACGTCAACTACCCGATCGATGCGAACATCGCCTGGTCCGGCAGCACCCCGTACGTGATGTGGGGCTCGTTCCGCGGGATCTACCTGCATGTGCTGGACGCCGCCAACGGCAAGCTGTCCACCACCAACCACAACCTGTGGCGGCTGGCCAGCAACATCGAGAACGCCACCATCTCCTTCAACGGCGGCTACTTCTATCTGTTCGGCTCCCGGGGCAGTTGCTGCATCGGGGTGCGCAGCTCCTACTACACCGTGGTCGGCCGCTCCACCTCGATCAGCGGACCGTACCTGGACCGCAACGGGGTCGACCTGGCCAACGGCGGCGGTACGACGATCATGACCGGCAGTGGCACCCAGGTCGCCGCCGGCGGCGGCGACGTCTTCACCGACGGAGCGAACACCCGGCTGGCGTACCACTTCTACGACGCCACCACCAACGGCCTGGAGACCCTCAACATCCGCACGGTGTCCTACTCCGGTGGCTGGCCCACGGTCAGCGGTCCGGTCGGCGCCAACGCGGTGCCGGCGTTCCGCCTCACCAACGTCAACAGCGGGCGGGTGGCCGAGGTGGCCGGGCAGTCGGCGACCGACGGCGGCGACGTCGTGCAGTGGGGTTGGAACGGCGGCACCCACCAGCAGTGGGAGTTCCGCGACGCCGGCGGCGGGTACTCCCGGGTGGTCAACCGCAACAGCGGCAAGTGTCTCGATGTCAGCACCGGCTCCACCGCCGACGGCGCCGACGTCCTGCAGTGGACCTGCGGCACCGGAACCAACCAACAGTGGCGCCTGGCGCCGGTGGGCCGGAACTTCCAGTTGGTCGCCCGGCACAGCGGCCGATGCCTCACCGTGGCAGGCGGGTCGACGGCGGACGCCGCGAACATCGTCCAGAGTGGCTGCTCGACCTCGGCCACCATGCTCTGGACCCGGCAGTGAGCTGGTGTTCGCGCCGGTAGTGCCCGCCGGCGCGTCGGATCACCCACGCCAGGCGGCCCGGCGCACCTCATACTCGACGTCGCCGTGCTCGGCTCCCTCGATGACGTCCGGCCACTCCTGGTGGAAGGTCCGCACCAGGGTCAGGCCGGCCTTCTCCAGGACCCGGCGGGACGCCCGGTTGACCGTCATCGTGGTGGCGACGACTCGTTCGACGTCGAGGTCGGTGAAGCCCATCCTGATCAGTGCCCGGGCGCCCTCGGTGGCGAACCCCCGTCCCCAGGCGGCCACCAGCAGCCGGTAGCCGAGCTCCACCTCGCCGGGGACGCCGGGGCGGCCCTGGAACTCGAACCAACCGAGGAACCGACCGGTGGCCCGGTCGAGCGCCGCCCGGTAGCCGAACGCCGGGAACCGCTC
Organism: Catenuloplanes sp.; assembly: GCA_036386695.1. Classification (GTDB taxonomy): domain Bacteria; phylum Actinomycetota; class Actinomycetes; order Mycobacteriales; family Micromonosporaceae; genus DASVVF01. Next base: position 2,072 of record DASVVF010001095.1, read on the forward strand.
GTCGTAGCTCATCAGCCGGGGCAGCGTCCGGGTCTGGACCACCTCACGGGAGACCGGCTGTCCGCCGTTGAGGTAGCGCATCACCCGGGGGTCGTTGTCCAGGGCGTGCACGTCGTCGGTGTCCTCGGCGGTGAACCGGCGCAAAACCAGCCGGTCGGTCCGCAGCGGCAGCGGCATCGGCATCGTTCGACCTTTCCCGGGCGTCGGGCCGGGTGTGTACGGGGCCGGCGTGGGCGGGGCCGGCGTGGTGTGCAGGATGGTTCCATGGCGCAGCGGCTGGTCACAACCGAGAATCTGGGTGCCTGGCTGGTGAAGTGCAACGCGGATTTCTCCGACGTCGCCGAGTGGGCGGTCACCGGCCACCGCGTCGAGCGGTGGTGTGTGCGGCCGGGCTACCGCACCGAACTGATGGCCCTGGGACAACGCGTGGTCTTCTGGGTGGGCGGCAGCCGGAGTCGACTGGTCCACGGGGTGTGGGGAGTCGGCTACCTCGCCGGCGCCGCCCGGTCCGAGCCGATCCCGGTCGGGGCCGCCGGTCCCGTCCCTACGGGTCCCGACCGCCTCCCGGCGGGGGGCGGGGACCGTCGATCAGCGGCGGCGGTCCGGTGGTATGTCCCGCTGGAGCTCGGTGTGCTGCCGCCGGACGAGCGGGTGCGCCGGGAGGACCTGCGCGCCGACCCCCGGTTGGCCGACCTCGAGGTGTTCCGCCAACCGCAGGCGGCGAACCCGTCGTACCTGACGACCGCGCAGGTGGCGGCGCTCGCCGACCACGTCAGCTGGCCGGTCTCCGGCGTCGCGTGACACCGGACACCGGCCCCGGCACACCGGCCCCGGCACACCCGGGCGGCAGCGGACCGCCGGCCGCCCTCAGTCGCACTTGATGGTCGGTCAGTCGCACTTGATGGTCGGGTCCAGCAGCAGCAGCGAGCTGACCTTCCCGGCTTCGACGTTGAACGCCATCACGACGTTGGGCTGGTCCGGGGCGGCCAGCTCGTACCGACCCTCCGACTCGGCCTTCAGACCCCGGGCGTCGTACGCGGCCTTGAGCTGCTCGACCGTCGAGTCCCGGCCGATCCCCTCGGCGGTCCGGGCACCCGGCGGCGCCACGATCATCCGCAGCCGGCCCTCGCCGAAGGTGACCGCACCGGAGCGGGCCATCGCCTGGCCGCGCTCCACTGCCCGCTGGGTCGACTTCGCGGCCAGCTCGATGGCCTTGGCGCTGGCCCCGGCGCTGTCCGCGCTGAGCTGGGCGTGGTCGGCCGACTCCTGCGCCGAGGCGTTGCGACGCAGCGGCTTGTCCGCCTTGGCCGAGGCCTTGTCCGCGGCCTTGGTCGCGGCGGCGTACTCCTTCTCCAGCTTCGCGTCGGCCGCCATCGCGGCCGGGTCGGGCGCCGGCCCGCCGGTGAAGGAATAGGCCTCGCAACCGGTGGCCGCGCTGATCGGCGCGGTCGCCAGCTCCCCGGTGGCCAGCGCCGCCGCGGTCGCCATGCCCGGTCGCAGCCCGCCGAACGCGATCGGGCCGAAGTGCTTCGCGGCCGGCGTGCCCGCCTCGGCCGCCGGCGGCGCGGCGGCCCCGTCCCGGTACGCCCAGCCGACGCCGCCCCCGATCAGTGCCAGGACCAGCACCGACAGCGCTGCCGTCAGCCAGACCCGGCGCCGACCGCGGGTACGGGACGACGGCGGCCCGGCGGGCGCTGCCGGTTCCTGGTGGGTGTCGTGCTGGCTGAAATCTCGCTGTTCCCCGTCAAGCATGGCGGGCAGTCTAGGTCCCTACCCATCCCCGGCGCCACGCGGTTGCCGGCCGGACCGCCCCGTCCGGTCCGGCCGGGGTCCTGTGGTGGCGCCGGGGTCGGTCCGGTCGGGGCGGTGGTCAGAGCGGCGCGGCGCGGCACGGCGCTTGCCTGCGCGCCGCTCAGCGGCGGACCAGGACCCGGACCCGGGGGGAGGCCGTGGATACGCCGGCGGCGTTCACCGCGGTCACGCTGACGTGGTAGCTCCGGCCGACGGTCAGTGCCGGTGTGGTACAGGTGCGGGCGGCGCCCGTCCCGGCGCACCTGCCGGCGACGGCGGTGCCGGTGCCGGTGAGGTAGGCGGTGACCCGGTAACCGGTGACCGCCGAGCCGCCGGTGGTGGCCGGCGCCGACCAGGTGACCCGGACCCGGCCGCCGCCGGACGTGGCGCTGACGGTGCGGGGCGCGGTCGGCGTGGTACGCGGAACCGCCGCCACCCGCGGTGCCGACTCCGGGCCCGGGCCGGCCGCGTTGCTGGCCAGCACCGCCACGTGGTACGTCGTGCCGTTGGTCAGCCCGGTGAGCGCGCAGCTCCGGGCGCCCGCGGTGGCGCCGCAGGTGGCCACCGGGCTACCGCCGGTTGCCGCCCGGTAAGCCCGCACGGTGTACCCGGTGACCGCCGCCCCGCCGGTCGAGGCTGGCGCCGTCCAGGTGGTGACCAGGCGATTCGGACCGGCGGTGAGCCGGACCGCGGACGCGGCGGTGGGTGGTGTGGCGCCGATGACGGTTCCCCGGCGGGTACCGGCGGCGCGTCCCTCGCCCAGGGCGTTGCTGGCGCTGGCCGCGATGAAGTAGCTGGTGCCGTCCACCAGGCCGGAGATGGTGCAGGACGTGGTGGTGGAGGTGCACCGTCCGGCCACGGTGCCGCCGGTGGGTGCGGTGAAGGCGCGGGCCGTGTAGCCGGTGACCGGGGAGCCACCGTCGCTGGTGGGAGTGGCCCAGCTGACCGCCACGGCGCCCACGGTCGGCGCCACGGCCACGTATCGCGGCGGGCCGGGCGCGCCGGCCTGCGCGTCGACCTGGGACGGCCGGGAGAGGACGTCGATCCGGTGCACCGAGTAGCCGAGGTCCTTGACGTCGATGCCGACGCCGCCGTCACGGGCGGTGACCTGGGCCGGGATGCTGACCTGGACCCCACCCTCCGTGCTGAGCACGTCGAAGCCGACGCCGGCGGCCGCGTCCGCGCTGCTGCCCAGGGAGGCGAAGTACGCCTCGGGTAGCCACGCGTTGAACGAGCCGCGCACCGGGTTGCCGGCCGAGTCCAGGTGCGGGTTGCCCAGGAACGGCAGGTACCAGTACGGCTCCGGACTGGTACCGAACACGATCGTCGGCGGTCGTGCCTGGGCGTCGCTGGCGAAGTACATGCCGTCCAACGTCTCGACGTCGCCCTCCCAGGTGCCGAGGTCCTGGGTGTTACCGGAGAACCGGTATCCCGAGCCGGGCTGGCCGGGGGCGTCGGCCATGGTGTCCGGTCCGCCGCAGTCGGTGCCGGCGCCGCAGGGGGCGAAGAGCGGTCCGGTGGTCCAGTCGATGCCGATCGCCCGGCCGGTGATGGTCAGCGTGGAGTTCCCGGTCTCCTCGTCGGTGACCCGGGCCACCCGCATCCCGCTGGCCAGCGCCATCGTGTACCGGGGGACGAACTGCCCGGTGCGGATGACGAGGGTGACGTCGCCGCCGAGTGCCTGCGGCTGGGCGGTCTCCCAGCCGGTGACCGCCCAGTTGAACGAGGTGACGTCCCCGGGCAGCGGGGTGGCCGACACGGCCAGGCCGAGGTCGGCGACCGGCGTCGGGACGCCCTCCGGTGGGGTGACGGTGGCCTGCTCGACGCAGTACTGCGCCTCGGCGTCCGCGCAGGCCGACCAGCCGATCTCCGTCCAGCCCGCCGGGGGCGCGGCCTGCGCCGGTGCGGCGGTGGACAGGGCGGCGGCGAGCAGCAGACTGACCGGCGCCGCCAGGGTACGGCTGGGGCGCCGGGGCGCCGTGGTGCTGAAGCGTGGCATGAGGTCCCCCCGCGGATGGGACCGGCCGTCCGGTCCATTGCCCGGGTACTTCGGCCGGCCGACGCCCCGGTTGACGGAACGCCGGGTCCACAATTCCCGCCAATGCCGGTGAACCGCCCGTCCGTTCGGCTCAGGGATCGATTTATTTCGAGTCCGGTCTTGTTACTTAACCGTTTCAGTGCTTGGCTACAGACCAGTCGACGTGTCGCCGTTGGTCGATGGATGGCCGTCCGCCCCAGACCGACCCGTCGCGCCGGCTGGACGGCGTACCCCATCCGGACGCCCGGTCATGCAGCAAGGGAGAACTCAACATCGTGAACAAACGTGTGCTGTGGTCGGTACTGACGGTCATCGCCACCGTCCTGGCCGTCGTCGGGCAGCCCCCGGCGGCCTCGGCGGCGACGCCGGTCAGGATCATGCCGCTGGGCGACTCCATCACCGGATCGCCCGGCTGCTGGCGCGCGCTGCTGTGGAACCAGCTGCGCGGCGCCGGCTACACTGACATCGACTTCGTCGGGACCCTGCCCGCGCAGAGCTGCGGAGTGTCGTACGACGGTGAGAACGAGGGCCACGGCGGTTACCTGGCCACCAACATAGCGAACCAGAACCTGCTGCCCGGCTGGCTGTCGGCCACCCGCCCGGACGTCGTCCTGATGCACCTGGGCACCAACGACGTCTGGAACAACGTGGCGCCGAGCACCATCCTGGCCGCGTACGGCCGACTGGTCGACCAGATGCGGGCCAGCAACCCGGCGATGAAGGTGCTCGTCGCCAAGATCATCCCGATGAACCCGGCCGGCTGCTCCGACTGCGCCCAGCGGGTGGTGAACCTGAACAACGCCATTCCCGGCTGGGCCAGCGCCAAGAGCACCGCCGCGTCGCCGATCACGGTGGTCGACCAGTGGTCCGGCTTCAGCACGTCGGCGGACACCTACGACGGGGTCCACCCGGGCGCCAGCGGCGACCGGAAGATGGCCGACCGGTGGTTCCCTGCGCTGCGGTCGGTGTTGACTCCCGGCACCGGCGGGTCCGCCCTGCTGCACGGCTTCGAAAGCGGCACCGAGTCGTGGACGGCCAGCGGTGTGACCGGCGGCCCGTGGCCGGTCACCGAATGGGCCAGCCAGGGCACCGGGTCGCTGAAGGCCGATGTGGCGCTGCTGGCCAACCGGCAGTCCTTCCTGGCCCGGGTGGCCACCCAGAACCTGGCCAGCCGGGCGACCCTGCGGGCCACCGTGCGCGTCGCCGGGTGGGGCAACCACG
>DASVVF010001096.1:0-18904 GCA_036386695.1 Catenuloplanes sp.
GATCCCCGGTTGGCAGCTCAGCGTAGGCGATTGGATCACCCTCCTCGAAGTCCAGGATGGTGAATGCGCCAAGGGACTCGGCGAAGGCTCCGACCGAGAACGGCAGGACCTGCAGCGTCACGTTGCGTAACTGAGCGAGAGCGAGTACCTGGGAGAGCTGGCGGGTCCAGACATCGTCGCCACCGACTCTGCGCTGTATCGCCGCCTCGTCGAGGACGGCGTGAATCCTCATTGGTTCGACCTCGCGTGTGATCAGCTCCTGCCGCCGCAGTCGTACCTGGACCCGTGAGTCGATGACAGCGGGATCGAGCTGCGGCAGGGCGGTCGCCATGACGGCCCGCGCGTACTCCTCGGTCTGGAACAGCCCCGGTATGACGATGCTGCCGAAGTCACGTCGACCGACGGCGCTGTCCTCCAGCCCGACGAAGGTCTGGTAGCTGGGTTTCAGAGCGGACCGGTAACCGGACCACCAGCCTCGGCGCTTGCCCTCCGCCCGGAGCGCCTCAAGCCTGGCCCGCTCGTCCGGCTCGGTGATCTGGAACAGGTCCATCAGCGCCTTGAGCTCCAACGGCTTCAGGCTCACGCCGCCGTTCTCGTACCGGTACACCGCCGACAGGTGCGCGCCCAGGACCTCCGCCACCTGTTCTCTGCTGATGTCCTTGGCCTCCCGGGCGGCTCGGAGCTCCCTGCCGAGCTGCCGTCGACGCATGGTGGGACTGACGTTGACTGCCACGCGCAGAGTGTCCCCTTAGCTACCGGACCGGGCAACTTGTCACTGCTAGGTGCCGAAGATACTTGCTAGTCGCACTTTTGGTATGGCAGAGTCACCGCATGCCGATCTCGCGGCGACGCATCGTGACCTTGTTCCGCTGTGTCGCCTGCCGGCCGAGGACGCACGCCGGTCGTCGACGGACGAGTGCTCCCCGTCCAGTGGCGGCCGACATCCGCTCATGTTGGCGACCGGCGTGCCCTCATCAACGAGAGGAAGCCGCGGTGACTTCGATCGAGCCAGGCGACGTGCTGTGGATCTACCCGGACCAGTGGCTCAGAGCCGGATCGGCGGACGGGTTCCCGTACCGGGTCGTCGACCTCCTCGGGCAGGACGGGCAGCACCCCCATGACCTGTGGGTCAGGGGGATGGCGTTGGACAGGGAAACCGGCGTGCCCGTTCAGGAAATCGTCCTCAAGGTGCCGCGTGATCAGCAGCGGGCCCGCCAGGGGCGGATCATCACCGACCCGCCGGCCCCCCCGCCCGCGAAACGGGAGCCGATCAGGCCGGCCGTCCAGGTCTGCGCCGGCCAGTTCAAGCGCACCATCTGACCATTTCAAGCGCACCGTCTGACCGGGCGGTGGGGACACCGCCCCGGCCGCCGACAGCGACGGCCAGCGGGGGTCCAGCCGAGTCAGCGGCGGTCCAGCAGAGTCAGCGAGGCACTAGCAGAGTCCGGTACGCCCCAGCGGTGGGCGGGTGCGGTCCAGCTCCAGGGCCACATCGACCAGTTCCACCCGGCTCAGCGCCTCGACCCGGTCGAGGGCGATCCAGGCGGCCTCGTCGGTGGATCCGTTCGCCTCGGCACGCAGGTGACCGCCGGTCACGTGTGCCCCGTAGATGATCCGCAACCCATGATGTTCCACGTCGACGCCGTCGCGGCCGGGGGTCCGCCAGCGTACGGAGCTGACCCCGAGCAGCCGGTCGACTTCGACGGCCAGTCCGGTCTCCTCCTCGACCTCCCGGATCACCGCGTCGTACGGGTCCTCGCCGTGGTCCAGACCGCCGCCGGGCAGGGTCCAGCGATTGGCGCCGATCAGGTGGGTGAGCAGGATCCCGTCGTCGGAGATGCAGACGGCGTACGCCGCCACGCGCTGTTTTTGTCGGGATGCCGGGGGCGGCGTCTCGACAATGTCCATCGCTGGCTCCCTCTGCCGCCGCCCGGGAGACCACGGAAGCGGTCGGCGACCCGACGGGCGTTTGGTGAATGACGCAACCGAACGTACCTCGGTGGGGAGGTGGCGGGAGGCGGGACGCCAACTCCGCGCGGGGGTGGCCGGTCGGCCCCCGGATGTGCCGCCGGGTGCCCGAACTCCGCGTGGCCGCGCTCCCGGCGGGTCACCCTGACCCGTCGTCCGGCTCGGGCAGGGCGTCCAGCACCACGTCCAGCACGGTGACGGCGGGCAGCTTGGCGAGCGGGTTGTTGCCGTTGCCGCACTTGGGCGACTGCACGCACGACGGGCAGCCGGCCTCGCAGGCACAGGAGGCGATCGCGTCGCGGGTGGCCCGCAACCAGGCGGCGGCCGTGCCGTAGGCGCGTTCGGCGAAGCCCGCCCCGCCGGAGTGGCCGTCGTAGACGAACACCGTGGGGCAGCCGGTGTCGCCGTGCAGGGCCGTGGAGATGCCGCCGATGTCCCACCGGTCGCAGGTGGCCACCAGGGGTAGCAGCCCGATCGCGGCGTGTTCGGCGGCGTGCAGGGCGCCGGGCACGTCGGCGGGCTGGACGCCCGCGGCGGCCAGGGCGCCCGGCGAGATGGTGAACCAGACGGCGACCGTACGCAGCTCGCGGGCGGGCAGCTCCAGCGGCCGGGTGTCGATCACCTCGCCGGAGCCGATCCGGCGCCGCTGGTACGACACCACCTGGCTGGTCACGTCGACCTCGCCGAGGAACAGCCCGACCGGTCCGGCGTCCACGGACGAGCGCACCCCGACCACCGACAGGTTCGTCACGTCGCGGGCCTGGGTGGACCAGTCCGGCTCCTCGGCGTGCACCAGCGCCACCGCGTCGTCGAGGTCGAGGTCGTCGACGACGTAGGAAACGCCCTGGTGCAGGTAGACGGCGCCGGTGTGCAGCATGACGTGCGACGACGACGGGTCGACCGTGCCCAGCAGGCGCCCGGTGGCGGATTCGACCACGGCCACCGGTTCGCCGCCGGTGCCGCGCAGGTCGACGTCCGGGCGGCCCCGGTGGGTCCAGTACCAGCCGCTGGGTCGGCGGCGCAGGGAACCGGCGGCGACCAGCGCCTCCACCGCCTGCAGGGCCCCCGGCCCGCCGAACAGGCCCAGGTCGGCCGGGGTCAGCGGGGCCTCCGACGCCGCGCAGCACAGTTGCGGCCCGAGGACGTACGGGTTGCCCGGGTCCAGCACGGTCGCCTCGACCGGGCGGCCGAACAGCGCCTCCGGGTGGTGGACCAGGTACGTGTCCAGGGGGTCGTCCCGGGCGACCAGGACGGCGAGGGCCGCGCCGGCGGCCCGGCCGGCGCGCCCGGCCTGCTGCCACAGCGACGCCCGGGTGCCGGGGTAGCCGCAGATCAGCACGGCGTCCAGGCCGACGAGGTCGACGCCGAGTTCGAGGGCGTTCGTGGAGGCCAGACCGAGCAGCTCGCCGGAGAGCAGCGCCCGTTCAATGGCCCGCCGGTCCTCGCGCAGGTAGCCGGCGCGGTAGGCGGCCACCCGGTCGCCGAGCCCGGGCACCGCCTCGTCCAGCGACCGGCGGGTCATGGTGGCGACCACCTCGGCCCCCCGCCGGGAGCGGACGAACGCCAGGGTACGGGTGCCGCCGGCGACCGCGTCGGCGAGCAGGTCGGCGGTTTCGCGCAGGGCTGAGCGGCGTACCGGGGGAAGTTCGGGGGTTTCCGCGGGGGGCGGCTGCAGCGGCGGCTCCCAGAGCGCGAAGGTCACCCCGCCGCGCGGCGACGCGTCGTCGGTGACCGCTTCGACCGGCAGGCCGGTGAGCCGGGCCGCCGCGCCGGCCGGGTCACCGGAGGTGGCCGAGGCGAGCACGAAGGTGGGGGTGCTGCCGTACCGGCCGGCGACCCGGCGCAGCCGGCGCAGCACGTGCGCCACGTGGGAGCCGAACACCCCCCGGTAGGTGTGGCACTCGTCGACCACCACGTAGCGCAGCCGGCGCAGGAAGGTCCCCCAGGCGGCGTGTCCGGGCAGCATCCCGTGGTGCAGCATGTCGGGGTTGGTCAGCACGAACCGGGAATGCTGGCGGATCCACTCGCGTTCCTCGCGCGGGGTGTCGCCGTCGTACGCGGCCGGGCGTACCCCGTCGAGGTCGAGCCGGGCGATGGCCCGCAGCTGGTCGGCGGCCAGCGCCTTGGTCGGCGCCAGGTACAGCACAGTGGCCCGGGGGTCGCCGTCCGGGGTGGCCAGGGCCGGCAACTGGTACGCCAGCGACTTGCCCGACGCGGTGCCGGTGGCCACCACGACGTGCCGCCCCGACCACGCCCGGCTGGCGGCGTCGGCCTGGTGGCGCCAAGGCGCCGTGATGCCGCGACCGGCCAGCGCGGCGCGGACCGGTTCCGGTACCCAGTCGGGCCAGGGCACGGCGGTCCCCGGTTGGGCGGGTACCCGTTCGATGTGGGTCACCGGATTGTCGGCGCCGGCCGGCCGGCGCGCGCGGAGCCGGCGCAGCAGCTCGTCCGGGTCGGGTGTCAGGGCGTCCGCGGCCCGGTCCGGCCCGCCCGCGGAAACGCTCGCGAGGGTCGTCACGTCCTGCACTGTGGCACCGGTGTACGGGTAACCCCAAACGCCGCGCGGCGTCGGGGGCCCGCCGGCGGCCGGTGGGCAGATGGTTAGATGCCCAGGAGAGATCCGGGGTCACCAGCGGGAGGAGGACCGATGGAGCTGTCGCTGGCGACCCGCACCGTCGCCGAGCACACGGTGCTGGAGGTTGGCGGCGAAGTCGACGTCTACACCGCGCCGCGCCTGCGGGAACGCTTGATCGAAGTGGTCGACGCCGGGGCCCGCAACGTCATCGTCGATCTTGGCCGGGTGGACTTTCTGGATTCCACCGGCCTCGGTGTGCTGGTCGGCGCGCTCAAGCGGCTGCGCGCCGCCGGTGGCACGTTCGGGCTGGTATGCGCCAAGGAACCACTGTTGAAGATTTTCCGGATCACCGCGCTTGATCAGGTCTTCCCGTTGTATCCGTCGGTCGAGGCGGCGATCTCGCCGGCCGCGGACGGAGCGGCGGGTGCGCCCGGCGGAATCGACCGGGCCGGCGAGCCCGGCGATGACGGCGGTCCGCGCGCGTGATGGCTACGGTCCGACTGTCTTTCTCCCCCGCGCCGGTACACGTGCGGACGGCCCGGTTGGTGGGTGTGGCGGTGGCCCGGCGGGCCGGGGTCGCCGAGGAGCTGCTGGACGAGGTCCGGCTCGCCATCGGCGAGGCCTGCACCCGGGCGGTCGCCCTGCACCGCCAGTACGGACTGTCCGACCTGGTGCTGGTGGAGATGTCCGACCACGAGTCCTACACCGTGCGGGTGATCGACCGGGCGCCGATCGAGGCCAGCGTCGGTCTGGCGGCGCTGCCGCCCGACCAGCTGGCGAACGAGTCGCTGACCGATGAGGCGCTGACCACCGGGGTCGGTTTCGCCCTGCTCGCCGGCTTCGTCGACGACCTTCAGGTGCGTCCGGTCGACGAGGGCATCGGCACCGAGGTGCGCATGGAGTGGCCCGTACGAAGGTGAGCCGGTGGTGATACCCAGCTCTCCCCGGATTGACACCGCGGTAAAAATCACCGCGACAGGGCCGTATCCGGATGTGACCCCTGCCACGCTGTGCGGCTACAGTACGCGAATCATTGGCTACTGCCCTGGTCCCGCGGTCGCGGACCGGTGTCTTCCCTCACACAGGTGACGACGCCCCCGCCGGTTCGTCGCACCTGGTGGGAGGTGCAGGCGCCTGGCAGAACCCCATCCGGCCTGTGCCGTCCGGCCGGAGTATTCGAGGAGGACATAGATGTCCGCGAGCTTGACCGCCGCCGGCGGCGGCTTGTCGCTTTCCGGTAGCACCACGTACGTCGTCGTCGCCGCGGTCATCGCGCTGGTGGCCCTGGCGTTCGCCTTCGCCCTGACCAGGGCGGTGCTGGCCACCGATCGTGGCACCACCAACATGCAGGAGATCGCCGGCGCGGTACAGGAGGGAGCGTCCGCCTACCTGGTCCGCCAGTTCCGGACGCTGGCCATCTTCGTCGTGCTGGCCGTCGTCCTGCTCTTCCTGCTGCCCGTGCACGGCAGCGAGGCCGGCGAGACCACGGTCAAGATCGGCCGTTCGCTGTTCTTCGTGGTCGGTGCCCTGTTCAGCGCCTTCATCGGTGGCGCCGGGATGGCCCTGGCCACCCGGGCCAACCTGCGGGTCGCCGCGGCGGCCCGGGCCGCCCAGGGCGGCCGGGAGGCCGCGATGCAGATCGCGTTCCGCACCGGCGGCGTGGTCGGCTTCCTCACCGTCGGGCTGGGCCTGGTCGGTGCGGCGGCGGTGGTGCTCATCTATGGCGGTGACGCGCCGACCGTGCTGGAGGGCTTCGGCTTCGGCGCCGCCCTGCTGGCGATGTTCATGCGGGTCGGCGGTGGCATCTTCACCAAGGCCGCCGACGTCGGCGCGGACCTGGTCGGCAAGGTCGAGCAGGGCATCCCGGAGGACGACGCGCGTAACCCGGCGACCATCGCCGACAACGTGGGTGACAACGTCGGTGACTGCGCCGGGATGGCGGCCGACCTGTTCGAGTCGTACGCCGTGACCCTGGTGGCCGCCCTGATCCTGGGCCGGGCCGCGTTCGGCGAGCAGGGCCTGGTGTTCCCGCTGATCGTCTCGGCGGTCGGCGTGGTCATCGCGATCATCGGTGTCTTCATCACCCGGCTGCGGGCCAGCGACCGCAACGGCCTCACCGCGATCAACCGGGCGTTCTACATCTCCGCGGTGCTCTCCGCGGTGTTGGTCGCGATCGTCACCTGGCTCTACCTGCCGAACAGCTTCGCCGCCTTCGCGGGCATCGAGGCGGAGGTCGCGGGCAGTGGTGGCAACCCCCGGGTGCTGGCCATCGGCGCGGTCGTCATCGGCATCGTGCTGGCCGCCGCCATCCAGGCGCTGACCGGCTACTTCACCGAGACCACCAAGCGCCCGGTGCAGGACATCGGCAAGTCGTCGCAGACCGGCGCCGCCACGGTCATCCTGGCCGGGATCAGCATCGGCCTCGAGTCGGCGGTCTACTCCGCGCTGCTGATCGGCGCCGGCGTGTTCGGCGCCTTCCTGCTGGGTGGCAGCTCGATCACCCTGTCGCTGTTCGCCGTCGCGCTGGCCGGCACCGGCCTGCTCACCACCGTCGGCGTGATCGTGGCGATGGACACCTTCGGCCCGATCTCCGACAACGCGCAGGGCATCGCCGAGATGTCCGGTGACATCGACGAGCAGGGTGCCCGCACGCTGACCGAGCTGGACGCGGTCGGCAACACCACCAAGGCGATCACCAAGGGCATCGCGATCGCCACGGCCGTGCTGGCCGCGACGGCGCTGTTCGGCTCGTACACCGACACGGTGCGCAACTCGCTCACCGCCGCCGGGATCGGCGACGCCAAGCAGTACTTCCTCAACCAGCTCACCGTCTCCGACCCGAAGAACCTGGTCGGGATGATCATCGGTGCCGCGGTGGTGTTCCTCTTCTCCGGTCTGGCGATCAACGCGGTGTCCCGCTCGGCGGGGGCCGTGGTGATGGAGGTGCGCCGGCAGTTCCGCGAGCACCCCGGGATCATGGACCGCACCGAGCGCCCGGAGTACGGCAAGGTCGTCGACATCTGCACCCGCGACGCCCAGCGTGAGCTGCTCACCCCCGGTCTGCTGGCGGTCCTCACCCCGATCGCGGTGGGCTTCGGGCTGGGCACCGGCCCGCTCGCGGCGTACCTCGCCGGGGCGATCGCGACCGGCGTGCTGATGGCGGTCTTCCTGGCCAACTCCGGTGGTGCCTGGGACAACGCCAAGAAGCTGGTCGAGGACGGCGCGTACGGCGGCAAGGGCTCCGAGGCGCACGCCGCCACCGTCATCGGTGACACCGTGGGTGACCCGTTCAAGGACACCGCCGGTCCGGCCATCAACCCGCTGCTCAAGGTGATGAACCTGGTGTCGCTGCTGATCGCCCCGGCGATCGTGACGTACACCGTGGGCAACGAGGCCAACGACGACGCCGTACGGATCGCCGTCGCGGTGGTCGCCGTGCTGATCGTCGTGGCGGCGGTGGTGTTCAGCAAGCGCAAGGGGATCGCGATGGGCGACACCTCCGGCACCGACACCGGCAGCTCCGCCAGCGCCACCGACCGGGTCAAGGTCTAACCCGCGCGGTTCGTCAGGGGCACCCGGTCATCGCATCCCGCGGTGATCCGGGTGCCCCCTGTCGCATCCGTCGATGTGGTGGTGACGACTCAGCGCCGCCGGGCCACTCAACGCCGCCGCGTCGCCGCCCGCGTCCCGCGGTGCGTCGGTACGCGTCACTGTCGATCACACGGGCCCGCCGTTGAGCCGTACGCTGCAAGCCATGCGCACGCCCCGACCCGCTGTCCGCACCCGTCGGGGCGGGCCGGCCCTGCTCGCCGTCGTGCTGGTCGTCCTCGCCGCCGGCTGCGGCTCCGGACCGGCGCCGCGGGTCTGGGCCGCCGCGGTCTGTCAGGCGCTGAGCCCGTGGCGGGTCGAGATCGGTACGTTGACCAGCCGCACCCAGCAGCAGATGACCGCCGAGACCACCCCGGCGCAGGCCCGGGAGAACCTGGTCCGACTGTTCGCCGGCGCGCAGGCGGCCAGTGAGGCGGCCCGCCACGGCGTGGAGCGGGCCGGGGTGCCCGACGTCGCCGGCGGGGAGGCGGTGGCCAGTGGCTTTCTCGCCTCGTTGACCGCCGTGCGCGACGCCTACGGCCGGGCGGGCGAGCGTATCGCGGCCCTGAACATCGCCTCCGCCAACGCCTTCTACACCGAGGTCGAGAAGGTGGTGCAGACCCTCGACACGGAGTACCGGCGCAGCGCCCTGGACACCAGCAAGCTCGACTCACCGGAGTTGCGGCGGGCCTTCGACGAGGTCCCGGAGTGTCGCTGACCCCGGCGACCATCCCACCGGATCCCGAGCGTCCGGTCGATCCCGAGCGTCCGGGTCCCGAGCGTCCGGTCGGTCGGGAGCGTCCGGGCGACCCGCAGCGGCAGCTGTCGCTGTTCGGGGTGGAGGCGGCCGACCCGTCCCCGGCCGACCTGGCGGGGCTGCTCGCCGGTCCCGGCCGGATCTCCCGGATGGGCGGCACCGCCCGGGTGTCGGTGGACGTGGACGCGGCCTGGCGGGTGCACGTGCTCGTCGCCGAGTTCGCGCTGCGCGGCCTCGCGGCGACCTGGGCACCCACCGCCGAGGGACAGCTGGCGGTGCACACCGCGTACACCAGCGCGCTGGCCCCGCTGGGCGCGGCCTGGCTGCGTGGTGGCGGGCAGCGCCCCCCGGCCAGGTTCTTCCTCAGCGGGCCCCGGCTGCGCCTCTGGGTGGCCGCCGCCGGCAGCGTCGAGCCACCGGGCTTCCTGCTCCGGCTGGGCCCCACCGACGAGGGCTGCTGGGAGGCGGCCGGGGCCGCCCTGGCGGCGGTCGGGCTACCCGGGGCGCTGCTCGGCCCCCGCGCCGGCGGACCGGGGTACCGGATCACCGGTCGGCGCCGCCTGGCCCGGTTGGCCGAGCTGGTCGGCGACCGGCCGGCGGCGGCCCCCCGGCCGGCCTGGCCGGCTGTCTGATCATGGACATCGGTACGCCAATTCCCCACAACGGGGGCGACGCGGCGAGATATCGACCGCTGTTTTCCACAGTGTGCGACGCCACCGGCACGCGCGGGTGTACGGTTTCGCCGTTCGACCACAGCGCGGTCGACGCCGAGAGGGGTTACCACCCGGTAGTGGTGCGCCCCCACCTCTCCCGGCGGCGCCGCGCGTTACGTTGGACACCGCGGGCCCCACGCCACGCGACCGTAGTACGCAGCCAATGTCAGGGAGTGACGTGCCGAGCAACGCCAAGACCACACGTCTGGTCATCGTCGAGTCGCCGGCGAAGGCCAAGACGATCTCGGGCTATCTGGGCCCGGGTTATGTCGTCGAGGCCAGCTTCGGCCACGTCCGCGACCTGCCGAAGAACGCCGCTGACGTGCCGGCCAAGTACAAGAAGGAGCCGTGGGCGCGCCTCGGCGTCGACGTCGACAACGGCTTCACGGCCCTCTACGTGGTCTCCGCCGACCGCAAGCAGCAGATCGCCAAGCTGACCAAACTGGCCAAGGAGGTCGACGAGGTCTTCCTCGCCACCGATGAGGACCGCGAGGGCGAGGCGATCGCCTGGCACCTGGTGGAGACCCTCAAGCCCAAGGTCCCGGTCAAGCGGATGGTGTTCCACGAGATCACCAAGCCGGCGATCCAGGCGGCGGTGAACAACCCGCGCGAGATCGACCGGGACCTGGTCGACGCGCAGGAGGCCCGGCGCATCCTCGACCGGCTGTACGGCTACGAGGTCTCGCCGGTGCTGTGGAAGAAGGTCATGCCGCGGTTGTCGGCCGGCCGGGTGCAGTCCGTGGCCACCCGCATCGTGGTCGAACGGGAACGCCAACGGATGGCGTTCCGGACCGCCGAGTACTGGGACATTCTCGCCACCCTGGCCGTACAGGGGAAGGTGGAGGGCACCCGCACCTTCAACGCCACCCTGGTCGCCCTCGACGGGGACCGCATCGCCACCGGCAAGGACTTCGAGCCGACCACCGGCAAGGTGCGTCCCGGCGCCGGGGTGGTGCACCTGGACGGTGACGGTGCCCGTGGGCTGGCCGCACGTCTGGACGGGCGCCCGTTCACGGTCACCCGGGTCGAGGAGAAGCCCTACCGGCGCAAGCCCTACGCCCCGTTCATCACCTCCACCCTGCAGCAGGAGGCAGCCCGCAAGCTGCGCTTCTCCGCCTCGCAGACGATGCGCACCGCGCAGCGGCTGTACGAGAACGGCTACATCACCTATATGCGTACCGACTCGGTCAACCTGTCGGAGACCGCGCTGACCGCCGCGCGGACCCAGGTCGCCGAGCTGTACGGCGACCGGTTCGTGCCGCCGCAGCCGCGCCGTTACACCGGCAAGGTGAAGAACGCGCAGGAGGCGCACGAGGCCATCCGGCCGGCCGGGGACGCGTTCCGGACCCCCGGCGAGGTGTCCCGGGAGCTGTCCAGTGACGAGTTCAAGCTCTACGAGCTGATCTGGCGGCGCACCATCGCCTCGCAGATGACCGACGCGGTGGGTTCCTCGATGTCGGTGCGCATCCGCGCGGTCTCCGCCGCCGGCGAGGAGGCCGACTTCGGGGCGACCGGCAAGACCATCACCGACCCGGGCTTTCTCAAGGCGTACGTGGAGAGTTCCGACGACGAGACCGCCGAGGCCGAGGACGCCGAGCGCCGGCTGCCGAACCTGGTGAAGAACCAGCCACTGACCGCCGAGGAACTCGCCTCCGCCGGGCACAGCACCCAGCCGCCGGCCCGCTACACCGAAGCCTCGCTGGTCAAGGCCCTGGAGGAGTTGGGCATCGGCCGCCCGTCGACGTACGAGTCGATCATGCGGACGATCCAGGACCGGGGCTATGTCACCAAGCGCGGCCAGGCCCTGATCCCGTCGTTCCTGGCGTTCGCGGTGATCGGGCTGTTGGAGCAGCACTATCCGCGGTTGGTGGACTACAACTTCACCGCCGCGATGGAAAACTCGCTCGACGAGATCGCCGGTGGCGACGCGGCCGCCAACGACTTCCTGACCTCCTTCTACTTCGGCAGTGACGTCGCCGGCGACGGCTCGGTGGCCCGCTCCGGCGGGTTGAAGCGGATGGTCACCGACAATCTCAGTGACATCGACGCGCGCAGCGTCAACTCCATCCCGCTGTTCGTCGACGACAACGGCCACGAGGTGGTCGTCCGGGTCGGTCGTTATGGGCCGTACCTGCAGCGGATCCACCCCAACGGCGCGGGCGACGGCACGGCGGTGGTCGACGGCACAGCGGTGGTCGACGGCACGGCGGTCGGCAACGGCACCGGGGTCCCCGTCGGGACGCCGGCGGGTGGCGGCGCCACAGCCCTCAGCGGTGTCGCGGGGGCCGATGGCGCGGCGGCCCAGGGTGCCGGGGTGCTCGGCGGCGGTTCCGGGGCACTGGGCGGCGGTGCCGGGGTGCTCGGCGGCGCGGTCGTCGACGGCGCTCCGGTGGCCGGCGGGGACGGCGCCGCGCCGGCGCCCGGCTCCGACGGCGACCGGGTGTCGCTGCCCGACGGCATCGCCCCGGACGAGCTGACCCCCGAGAAGGTCAACGAGTTGTTCCTGGGCGGCGGCGGGGAGCGCAAGCTCGGCGAGCACCCGGAGACCGGCGAGCCGGTGGTGCTGCGCTCCGGCCGCTACGGCCCGTACGTCTCCAGCGGGGAGCGCAAGTCCTCGCTGCTGCAGTCGCAGTCTCCGGAGACCCTCACCCTGGACGAGGCGCTGCGACTGTTGTCCTTGCCGCGGGTGGTCGGGCTGGCCCCGGACGGCACCGAGGTGCTGGCCAAGGCCGGCCGTTTCGGCCCGTACGTGGAGAAGGGCGAGGAGACCCGCTCCCTGGACAGCGAAGACAAGATCTTCACCGTGTCGTTGGACGAGGCACTCGCCCTGCTGGCCGCCCCCAAACAGCGCCAGCGGCGGGCCGCCGCACCGCCGTTGCGGGAGATGGGCGTCGACCCGCTGACCGAGAAGCCAATGGTGATCAAGGACGGTCGGTTCGGTCCGTACGTCACCGACGGCGAGTTCAACGCCTCGTTGCGCCGGGGGCAGACCCCCGAGGAACTGACGATCGCCGAAGCGTCCGAGATGCTGGCGGAGAAGCGGGCCAAGGGCCCGGCGGCGCCGCGGAAGAAGGCCACCAAGGCGGCGGCGAAGAAAACGACCGCGGCGGCGAAGAAGACCACCGCGGCGGACGGGGCGGCTCCCGCGAAGAAGACCACCGCCAAGAAGACCGCCGCGAAAAAGGCCACCGCCAAGAAGGCCGTGGCCAAGTCAACTCCCGCCGCCAAGGCCACCACCGCCAAGAAGGCAGCCCCCCGCAAAGCCGCCGCCGCCCAACCCGCAGCCGACTAGAACCACCCCCACCCCGGCCACCCACACCGCCCACCACTGACCCCGGCCACCCACCACTGATCTTGGTGGCGAACGGCCCTCAGGGGGGCCGATTGCCACCAAGATCAGGGGCCGAGTACCCGCTCGAGGTAGGGGTTGGCGAAGATGCGGTGAGGGTCCAGGTGGTTTCGCACCTTGAGGAAGTCGTCGAAATGGGGGTACGCGGGTCGCAACGAGTCGGCGTCGCGGTAGTGCAGCTTGCCCCAGTGCGGGCGCCCACCCAGCTCGACGCAGACCCGCTCGAAGGCCCGGAAGTACGGCTCGTGCGGCGCCCCGGCGTACTGGTGCACCGCCACGTACGCCGAGTCCCGGTCGTACCCGTGCGACAGCCAGATGTCGTCGGGCGCGGTGAACCGGACCTCCACCGGGAACTGCACCCGCAACGGCAGCCGGTCGACGATGCGTCGCAGCGCGGCCAGGGCCTCCGGTAGGGCGGCGCGTGGCAGCGCGTACTCCATCTCGGTGAAGCGCACCCGGCGGGAGAAGCAGAAGACCCGCTCGGAACTCGCCGTGTAGGTGCGGGCGGACACCGCCCGGGCCGTCACCGAGCTGAGCGCCGGGACCAGGGACGGCACGGCGCGGCCGAGCCGGCACATCGCTCCGTAGACCCGGTTGGCCAGCAGTTCGTCGTCGACCCAGGCGCGCACCCCGGGCAGCGGCCGGTCGTCGGCCGGCACCCGGTTGTTGCGCTTGAGCTGCGCCCGGTCGGTGTACGGGAACCAGTAGAACTCGACGTGGTCGTTCCCGGCGACGTGGTCGGGGAGTCCGGCCAGTACGTCGGCGAGCGCGGCGGGTCGCTCGTCGGCCTCCAGCACGAACGCGTCCACGCAGCGCAGGGTGACGTCGGTGATCACCCCGAGTGCGCCCAACCCGACCCGGGCCGCGGCGAAGACGTCGGGGTGGTGGTCCGCCGCACACCGCACGATGTCACCGGTGCCGGTGACCAGCGTCAGGGCCTCGACGAAAGTGGACAGGCAGCCGAAGCCGGCGCCCGTGCCGGGCGTACCGGTGGAGATCGCCCCGGCAACCGTCTGCAGATCGATGTCGCCCAGGTTGGCCAGGGCGAGCCCGTGGTCGGCCAGGATCCGGTTGAGGTCGCGCAGGGTGGTCCCGGCGCCGACGGTGACCAGCCGGGCGGCGCGGTCGACGCCGACCAGGCCGGTCAGGCCGGTGGGCTCCAGCCGGTGCTGGTCGGTGTGCGCGATGTCGGTGAACGAGTGACCGCTGCCGACCGCCTTGATCCGCCGCCCGGCCGCCGCGGCGGCGGTGACCTCGGCGGCGACCTCGGCGGCGCTGCCCGGGCGCAGGACGGCGGCCGCGTCCGCCCGCTGGTTACCAGCCCAGTTGCTCCAGGTCAGGGCGCCGTGGCCGGTCGTCGTCCGGACGGGCGGGGCGGTGCTGGCCATGGCCCTCCGTGGGTCGACAGCGAAACTGAGTGGTCTTCATAGCAGGCCGGACAAGCCCGCGTAAACACCCACGCTCCGCCGATCCTTCTCGCTCGTTGATCCGAGTAACGTTCCAATTTCTTACTGTTGAGAGGGAGTGGCGACGCCGTGTCGACACCAACCGTCACCAGCGGGCCATTGCGGAGGGTCCCGGTGCAGGGCCGCAGCGTGGCCAGGGTCCAGCGCATGCTCGACGCCTGCGCCGAGCTGGTTGACGAGATCGGGTACGAGGGACTGACCACCACGCTACTGGCTGACCGGGCCGGCGTGGCGATCGGCTCGGTGTACCAGTTCTTTCCGGACAAGCGGGCGATCGTGCAGGCGCTCGCGTTGCGCAACATGGACGCCTACCTTCAGCGGCTCACCACGCGCTTCGCCGAGGGCACCTTCCACCACTGGTGGGATGGGGTGGACGCGAGCATCGACGAGTACATCACCATGCACCGCAGCGTGCCCGGCTTCCGCACCCTGCATTTCGGTGACGTCGTCGACGTACACCTGCTCGACGAGGAGCGCGACAACAACGCGGTGATCGCGGAACGTCTCGCCCGGGTGCTCGTCGAACAGTTCCAGGTGGCCGACCACGGCCGGCTCCGGTTCGCCCTGGAGGTCGCCGTGGAGGCCGCGGACGCCTTGATCAAGCTGGCGTTCCGCCGCCAACCCGAGGGCGACGAGGCCGTGCTCAACGAGGCCAAGGCGCTGATCCGGGAATACCTGCACCGCAACGTGAGCGAATGAGAACGGGAGCGGCTGGGAACGGGAGCGGCTGAGAACGGGGGAGCGGCTGGGAACGGGGGAGCGGCTGAACAGGGTCGTCGGCCGGCCCGCCGCACCGGTGCCGCCCCGCGGAAGCGCGGCACCGGTGCGGGGAGGCCGGCGGCACCGGTCCCGCCGGTCGATCCCGGGGGGATCAGCCCAGGAAGGCGTGTCCCTCGCCGCGGTAGGTGGGCACGGTCGCGGCGATCTCCGCACCGTCGACCAGGTGCAACGCGTTGACGTGCTCGCACAGCTCGCCGGCCTTCGCGTGCCGGAACCAGACCCGGTCGCCGGGTCGCAGAGTTTCGGCGACCGGCCCGGTCAACGGCGTCTGCACCTCGCCGGTTCCCTCGCCGCCGATCAACCGCAGCCCCGCGGGCAACCACGGCACCGGTAGCCGGCTCGGCTCGGCGGGACCGGACGCGATCCAGCCACCGCCGAGCACGGTGGCGATGCGCGGCGCCGGGCGGCGCACCACGGACAGCGCGAACAGCGCCGCCGGTGCCGGTCGCCACGCCCGGTAGCCGTCGAACAGCGCTGGTCCGTACAGCCCGGAGCCGGCGGTCACTTCGGTGACGGCCGGGTCGGCGCTGGTGGCGGCCAGGCTGCCGGTCCCACCGCCGTTGACGAATTCCAGGTCGGCGTGTTCCCGGACCGCGGCCACGGCCGCGCCGCGCCGGTGCAGCAGTTCCGCGTACGACCGGCGCTGGATGGCCCGGATCGCGAGCGCGCGCAGGGGCCGGCCGGGTGGGGCGTCCCCGAGGCCGGCGATCTGTGCCTCGTACGCCATCAGTCCGACCAGCCGGAAGCCGCGACGGGCGGCGGCGGCCGCGGCGAGCGTGCCGGCGTCGGCGGCGGTGTGCACGGGTGACCGGCGGACCCCCAGGTGCAACCGGCCGCCCAGCGGGCGCCATGAGGCGTCGAGTTCCAGACAGATCCGCAGCGGCGGCCGGTTCGTCGGGGTGGCCGCGTCGATCAGGTCGAGGTGGGCGGTGCTGTCCACCACCAGGGTGATCGCGTGGGCCAGCGCGGGATCGGCGGTCAGTTCGGCCAGTGCGCCACGGTTGGTGGTGGGGTAGGCCACCAGCACGTCGGTGGTGACGCCGGAGCGGACCAGCCAGATCGCCTCCGGCAGGGTGTACGCCATGGCGCCGTGCCAACCGGGGCGGCTCAGCACCCGGCGCAGCAGGTCGCCGCACCGCACCGACTTGGTGGCGACCCGGATCGGCTTGCCGGCGGCGAGGTCGGTGAGCGCGGCGGCGTTGGCGTCGAAGGTGGCCAGGTCCAGCACGGCGAACGGGGGGTCGAGATCGGCTGTCGCGTGGTCGAGACGGGTCCGGAGATCGCCGGGTGGGGGTTTGCGGTGGGTGAGCACCCCTGCACGCTAGTACGACCGCCGCCGCCCGGGATCATTCCGGGGCGGGGACGATGGCGTTCTCAGCACGGCGGGGGAAGCGGTCGTCCGGTATCTCCAGCCCGGTCCCGAGCGTGGTGCAGCCGAGCAGACCGTCGCCGTCATCGCCCACCGCACGGTGACGGGGTGTGTGGCGGCAAACACGCGCTGGATAATATGGGCGTGGTCGAACCTGACCATGCCAGGGACCGGTTCGGCTGAGCGTCCATGGCGTCACCCTGACGGCCGGCCTTCAGCCTGTTGCCCCCTCTCGATCCTCGGTCGTGGCCCGCCGGCGCACCGCCGGTACGGCGCCGGGGCGGTGAAGCTCCTTCGGGTATGACACGCTGCGGGCGGCTCCAGGGCCAGGGTCAGGGGAAACTCAGGGCAGCGCGGTTGGGCCGCGCGGTTAGAGTGTGCAAACGGGGAAGCCCAGCGATGGGCCGGACGCGGAGGTACGGCCATCGACACGAACGACACCGGCGCCAGGACCGGCGGGCTGGCGCCGGCCGGGAAGCCGAATCCACCGCCCGGACAGGTTGACCTGTCCGGGTTCAACGCGTTGCGCTCGGTCATGCGGATCCGCCCGTTCCGGCGGCTGTGGATGGTGTTGGGGGTCGCGTCCCTGGGCGACTGGCTGGGCCTGCTGGCGACCTCCGTCTTCGCCTCCGCGCAGGTGGAGGGCAGCGCCCTCAAGGGTCTGGCCTTCGGCTCGGTGATCGCCGTGCGACTGCTGCCGGCCCTGGTACTGGGACCGATCGCCGGCGTGCTCGCCGACCGGTTCGACCGCCGCTACACGATGGTGATCTGTGACCTGATCCGCTTCGTGCTCTTCGCCTCCATCCCACTGGTGGCCCTGTTCGGGGCCAGCGGGCCGGTCACGGTGGGCTGGGCGACGATCGCCACCTTCCTGATCGAGACGGTCACGCTGATCTGGATTCCCGCCAAGGAAGCCGCCGTCCCCAACCTGATCCCCCGGGCCCGGCTGGAGATCTCCAACCAGCTGACCCTGATCACCACCTACGGCATCACCCCGGTCGTGGCCGCGCTGAGCCTGGCGGTCGCCGATGCTCTGATTAAATCCCGCGCGGTGCCCGACCCGCCGGACTGGGCGCAGCCGGCCCAGTTGGCGCTCTACTTCAACTCGCTGTCCCGGCTGGCCATCGCCCTGGTCGTGTTCTTCGGCATCAAGGAGATCGGCGGCCGGCGGCACGGCCGCGACGGCGAGGCCGACCAGAGCATGCTGCGCCAGTTCATCGACGGCTGGAAGTACGTCGGGCAGACCCCACTGGTCCGGGGCCTGGTGCTCGGCATCCTGGGCGCGTTCGCCGGCGGCGGCATGGTCATCGGGACCGCGACGTTCTTCACCCAGTCCGTCGGCGCCGGCGACGCCGGGTTCTTCCTGCTCTTCGGCGCCATCTTCGTCGGCCTGGGCGCCGGCATCGCCCTGGGCCCGATGATCGTCAAAGACCTGTCCCGGCGGCGCTGGTTCGGCATGAGCATCGTGCTGGCCAGCGGCTCGGTGATCTTCCTGTCCACGGCGTTCCACCTGATCATGGCGATCGTCGGTGCGCTGCTGGTCGGTGCCGGCGCCGGGATGGCGTTCCTGGCCGGCACCACCCTGCTCGGCGGCGAGGTCGGCGACGACGTCCGCGGCCGGGTCTTCGCGGTGGTGCAGACCGGCACCCGGGTCGTCCTCATGCTGGCGATCTCGATCTCCAGCGTGCTGGCCGGTCTCGGCGGTTCCTGGGAGTTGTCCCTCGGGGTCTTCGCGGTTCCGGTCTCCACCACCCGCGTGCTGCTCCTGGGCGCCGGCGTGGTCGGGGTGCTCACCGCGTTCAGCGCCTTCCGTCAGATGGACGACAAGCCGGGTGTGCCGGTGCTCGCCGACCTGTGGAGTTCGCTGCGCGGGCGGCCGCTGTCGGCTGCCGAGCCGTTCAACCGGCACGGGATCTTCGTGGTGTTCGAGGGTGGCGAGGGTGCCGGCAAGTCCACCCAGGTCACCCGGCTGGCCGAGGCGCTGCGGGCTCAGCAGCGCGACGTTGAGGTGACCCGGGAACCCGGCGCCACCCCGGTCGGCGCGCGCATCCGCAGTCTGGTGCTGGACGGAGCGACCCGCGAAGAGGCACCCTCGCCGCGCGCCGAGGCGCTGCTCTACGCCGCCGACCGGGCCCACCACGTCGCCGCGGTGGTGCGCCCGGCGTTGGCCCGGGGCGCGGTGGTGATCAGCGATCGGTACGTCGATTCGTCGCTGGCCTACCAGGGCGCCGGACGCACGCTGCCGGTGGAGGAGATCTCCTGGCTCTCCTCTTGGGCCACCGGCGGGCTGAAGCCCGATCTGGTCGTCCTGCTCGACGTCGATCCGACTGTCGGGCTGG
>DASVVF010001097.1:0-2761 GCA_036386695.1 Catenuloplanes sp.
CCTGGTTCCAGTTCCGGGGGGACCCGCCCGCCGGCGACGAGGAACAGCCGCAGCCCATCGTCGCGCCGCAGCCGCCATGGGTGCCTTCCGGGGTGCCGCTGACCCACGGTTTCGTCGGTCGACGCGACGAGGTGGCGGCCATCGTCGACACCCTGCACGGCGGTCATGTCGTGGCCGTGGTGGGCCGGCGTGCGGTCGGCACCACCGCCTGCGCGGTGCACGCGGCGAATCAGGTCCGCGAGCGTTTCCCGGACGGTCAGCACTACCTGAACCTGCGCAGCCACGGTCGCCCGATGAGCGCCCGACAGGTGACCGTCGCCCTGGCCGGCGCGCTGGCGGTGCCGGTCGCCCGCCGGGCGGACACGAACGCCATCAGCCTGGCGCTGCGGGCGGCCATCGGGCAGCAGCACGTGGTCGTGGTGCTGGACAACGTCGACTTCGCCGACCAGGTGCGGGCACTGCTGCCACCACCGCCGAACTGCCTCCTCCTGCTGGCCGGCAGCACCCGGCTGGCGACGCTGGACGGCGTGCACCTGCATTCCCTGGCGGAACCCTCGGTGCCGGACTGTGTCGAGATGTTCCGCGAGGCGGCCGGTGAGCGGGCCTGTCCGACCGTTGACGACCCGGCGGTGGTGGAGCTGGTCGAGCTGTGCGGGCGCCAGCCGCCCGCCGCCCGTGGGCTGGGTCGTCACCTGGCCACCCACGGTTGGCAGCCGAGCGTGTTCCTGGCCGAGCTGCGCGCCGAGCTGCGCACCGGAAGGGCCGGCCGGGAGGCGGTCACCGGGCGCTCCAGCGGGCGGCTGCTCGCCATGGTGGCCTCCTGGGACGAGGCGTACCTGGCGCTCGACCGGTCGGCCCGGCGCGCCTACCGATTGCTCGCCCTCGCGTCGGCACCGGTCGAGGGCCAGCATGTCCGGGCGCTGACCGGCGCGTCCCAACGACGGCACAAGCGGGCCCTGACCACCCTGGTCGAGGAGGCTTTTGTCACGTACACCCCCCACGACCAGTACGTGATCCGACCGCCGCTGGAGGGCTACGCCGCCGTCCACCTGGCCCGGCAGGAGAGCCCGCGGGCACAGGCCAGGGCCCGGCTGCGACTCATCGACCAGCTCGTCGGCGAGCTGGAGCGGCACCGTCCGTGGGCACCGTCCGAGCCGGGCCGGGCCGACGGGCAGCCACCGGCCAACGGCGACGAACCGTCGACCTGGTTCGACCGGCACGCGGCGCTGATCAGGTCCATCATCGACACCCCGCCCCGGCACCGCGCCGGGCACAACCACTGGTTCCGGCTGGTGGTGGCGGCAGCCCGGTGCTTCGCCGACCGGCATGAGCTCGACCCGTGGCTGGCCGCTTGCCAGGCGGTGCTGGACTCGCCGATGTTGCGGGACAACGCCCGGTTCGCCGGTTGGGCGCACAACCAGAAGGGGGTGATCCTGCGTCGCCGCGGCGAGCCGGGGGCCGCCGCCGCGGAGCTCGCCGAGGCGGTCCGGCTGCGCACCCGCTGGGGTGCCGCCCAGTCCCGCACCAACTACGGTCTGGTCCTGCTGGACCAGGGCGACACCGAGGGGGCCCTGGAACAACTGCGCCGCGCACGGCGCAGCCGTGGGCGCCGGGACCGCCGCGGCACGGCGCTGACCGACGTGGCCCTCGGCGCCGCCTACCTGGCGCACGGCGATCCCCGCCGGGCCCGTGAGCACCTGGTCGGCGCCGCGAACGCCCTGGACGAGCGGGTGGACGCGGCCACCCACGCCGCGGCGCTGGCCAACCTCGGCCTGGCGTTGTGGCGGCTGAACGAGCCGCATGACGCCTGGCAGGCGTGGGACAGCGTGCGGCAGCACCACACCCGGATCCGCGGCGCGGACGTGGACGGGCAGGTGGCCACGCTGGTCAACGTGGGGGCGGCCCTGCTGACCGACGCGGAGCCGCGGGTCGACGAGGCCCGGACGATGTTCGAACACGCCCTGGACCTCGTCGAGGACACGTCCAGCCCCACCCACCGGGCGGCGGTGCTGCTCTGCCTCGGCGACGCGGCCGCGGCCGCCAAGGACCGGCAGGAGGCCACCACCCGGTGGCAGCAGGCCCGAACGGCGGCCGAGGCCGTCGGCGACGCCCACTCGGCGGCCGCCGCGGAGCAACGCCTGTCCGGTGTCCGGGGCTAGCCGCCGGGCCTGCCGCAGGGCCCGGCGGGCGCCGGGCTCAGAGGACCTCGCGCAGCTCCACCGCAGCCCGCTCCCCGGAACGGACGGCGCCGTCCATGTACCCGTTCCAGTATGTCGAGGTCTCCGCGCCGGCCCAGTGCACCCGGTTGAACGGCTGCCGGACGGCCGCGCCGAAGTCCACTGTGGTGCCGGGCCCGGCCACGGCGGTGGGCCCGCCCAGCGTCCACTGCTCCCGGGTCCAGTCCTGCTCGAAGTAGTCGACCGGGGTCAGCGCCGCCGGGCCCACGGTGGTGGCGAAGTTGCGCAGGGCCGCCTCCCGACGCTCCGCCGGCCGGTCGCGGTAGGAACGCCAGGCGTGGCCGCCGACGAAGCCCATCAGCACCCCCGGTGCGCCGTCGCCGTCGGGGGTGTTGTCGAACATGGAGCGCACCGGCCCGTCGAGGTTGATTCCCATTCCGGACAGGCCGGCGTCGCGCCAGAACGGCCGGGGGTACACCGCTTCCACCTTCATCAGGGTGCCGAACGGCAGCCGACCGAAGAGGGTTTCGTGCTGCACCGGCAGCAGCGGGTGCCAGTTGATCCGGGCGGCGAGTTGCGGGGGC
>DASVVF010001098.1:0-4203 GCA_036386695.1 Catenuloplanes sp.
CATGGCGCGGGTGATGGCCTGGCGGATCCACCAGGTGGCGTAGGTGGAGAACTTGTAGCCCTTGGTGTAGTCGAACTTCTCGACCGCGCGGATCAGGCCGAGGTTGCCCTCCTGGATCAGGTCCAGGAACGCCATCCCGCGCCCGGTGTACCGCTTGGCGATGCTGACCACCAGTCGCAGGTTGGCCTCCAGCAGGTGGTTCTTGGCCGAGCGGCCCTCGGTGACGATGGTCTGCAGGTCGTCGTGCAGGTCAGCCGGCACGACGCCGGTGAGTTTCTCCTCGGCGAACAGGCCCGCTTCGATGCGCTTGGCCAGGTCGACCTCCTGCACCGCGGTCAGCAGTCGGGTGCGCCCGATACCGTTCAGGTACGCCCGGACCAGGTCGGCCGACACCCCCCGTTCATCCGTGGCGTCGAGGTCAGCCTGCACCTCGACACCGCCGGTGATGATGTCCTCGGCCGTGTCCGCCGTGCGCCGTTCCTGTCCACTCATCTGCAGGACCACCTTCAGTCCCCTCCCCGCGTTGGCTCATGTCGCCTGTCCAGCCCCCCCGTGGTGCTGTGGTTCACAGCTTGGCTGGTGGGGCGTGAAGGCACGGTGAGGCAGATGTGTGGACCGTATGAAGCCGCTGTCCGAAGCGCCGGAATCGGCGATGGTTTGTCCTCGTTTGCGGTACGCCGCCGCCGTACTTTAATTGTTCGCGGGGAATACTGTGCCGGTGCATCCCGGCACAGCCAGATGGAGGACATGGTGGTCTTCAAGCGCATGATGCAGGCCCTCGGAGTCGGCGGCCCCTCGGTCGACACGGTGCTGAGTAACCCGAACTGCCGGCCAGGTGGGTTCCTGGAGGGGCAGGTGCGGGTCGCCGGCGGCGAGCACGCCGTGGACATCGAGTACGTCGCACTCGGTCTGGTCACCCGGGTCGAGGTGGAGAGCGGGGACGCCGACTACGACACCACCCAGGAGTTCCACCGGCAGCGGGTGACCGGCTCATTCGGGCTGGAGGCGGGCGCCCGCCACGACATCGACTTCCGGTTCGACGTCCCGTGGGAGACCCCGATCACAGAGGTGTACGGCCAGCACCTGCGCGGCATGACGATGGGCCTGCGTACCGAGCTTGAGGTGGCCCGCGCGGTCGACAAGGGCGATCTCGACGCGGTGGCGGTGCACCCCTTGCCGGCCCAGGAGCGCATCCTGGAGGCGCTGCTGCGGCTGGACTTCCGCTTCTCCCGCGCCGACGTGGAACGCGGCCGGGTGTACGGCGCGCAGCAGAGCCTGCCGTTCTACCAGGAGATCGAGTTCTATCCGGCGCCGCAGTACGCGAGCGCGATCAGCCAGTTGGAGGTGACCTTCCTGCCGACCCCGGAGCAGTTGCAGGTCATCCTGGAGGTGGACAAGCGGGGCGGGCTGCTCACCGAGGGTCACGACGCGTTCGGCCGGTTCACTGTCGACTACGCCACTGCCGAGCGCACCGACTGGGTCGCTCAACTCGACGGCTGGCTCCGCCAGTCCGCCCAACGCCGCGGCCTGTTCTTCTGACGCGTCCGCCTCCGCTGACGCTCGTCGATCATGGGGTTTGCGGCGGAATCGGGCCGGAACCCTGCCGCCAACCCCATGATCAACGGAAGTTCTCGCGGCGCTAGAGGTCGAGCAGGACGGTGCGGGGGCCGACGTTGACGCTTTCGACCAGCATGTGGGCGCGGAACCGGCCGGTGGCCACCGTGGCGCCGTGGGCGCGCAGGGCCTCGGCGAACGCGGTGACCAGCGGCTCGGCGACCTCGGCGGGGGCGGCGGCGGCCCAGGTGGGGCGGCGGCCCTTGCGGGCGTCGCCGTAGAGGGTGAACTGGCTGACCACGAGCACCGGCGCGCCCGTGTCGCTGGCCGACCGCTCGCCGTCGAGGATCCGCAGCTCCCAGACCTTGCGGGCCATCGTCCGCGCGGTCTGCGGAGTGTCGTCGTGGGTGACCCCGAGCAGCACCAGCAGTCCGTCCACGATGGAACCGGTGACCTCGCCGGCCACGGTCACGCTGGCCCGGCTGACCGTCTGCACCACAGCCCGCACGCGCTCAGTCCCGCACCGGGGTGAGGATCGACCGTTCCACCAGGTGGGCGACGATCGGTCCGGCGACCTCGGCCAGCACCGCCTCGTCCGCCTCGTGCGCGACCGCCAGCACGGCCAGTTGGTCGCGCAGCGGCACCCGCCCATCGGCACCGCCGACCAGGGCCAGCACCAGCGGGTCGACTTCCTCGCTCCAGCGCAGCCCGTGCGGCATCGCCAGCACCTGCCGGTCCACCGCCCAGCCCTCGTCGCCCATGGTCGCCTCCTGGCGCAGCTGTAGCCCGGGGGCGGCCCGGTACCGGGCGTTCAACAGCGCGTCGGTGTCCCGGGCCCGCAGCCAGTCCTGCCGGTCGAACCAGCCGGCCACCTGGTCACCGACCGGTGACTCGACCTGCTGGCGCAGGTCCTCCACCCGGATCACCGGATCGTCGGCGCCGCCACGGCGCACCGTGACGAGCCCGAAGCCGACCGCGTCGACCTTGTGGGCGTCGAACCAGTCCAACCACGCCGCCGCCCGTCGCGGGTCGTCGCGCTCGCTCGCGTCGGCCAGCCAGAGGCTGACGTACGCCATCGGGTCGGCGACCTCCCGCTGCCACACCCAGACGTCCAGGCCGGTGCCGGCGAACCAGCCGGTCACCCGCTCGGCCCAGTCCTCGCCGGCCACGTGCACCCAGTTCGCCAGGAACTGCATGGTGCCACCGTCGGTCAGCAGCGCGGGCGCCGCCCGGGCCAGCTCGGCGCAGACCGCGTCGCCGGGCCGGCCGGAGTCCCGGTAGGTGTGCGTGGTGGTGCCCGGCCCGACCACGAACGGCGGGTTGCTGACCACCAGGTCGAAGCGGCGTCCCGCCACCGGGGCCGTCAGGTCCCCGCGCAGCAGCTCCCAGTCGCATCCGCTCAGAGCGGCGGTGGTGGCCGCGAAGCGCAGGGCCCGCCCACTCAGGTCGGTCGCGGTGACCCGGGCGGCGTGCGTCGACAGGTGCAGCGCCTGCACGCCGCACCCGGTACCCAGGTCCAGGGCGGTGGCGACCGGCCGGCGGACAGTGGCCGCCGCCAGCGTGCTGGACGCCCCGCCGACGCCGAGCACGTGGTCGGCCGGGAGCGGCTGGCCGGGCCGGGCGGTGGCGGGCACGTCGGAGAGCACCCACCAGCTGTCCCCGTACGGCTCCAGGTCGACGCCCTGGCGCAGCCCGTCCCCGGCGGGCTCCACCAGACCCGCGGCCAACGCCTGCGCCATCGGCAGCGGCGCCAGCGCGGCGGCCACCGCGTCCCACGGCTCGGTCTGGCCGCAGACGAAGAGCCGGATCAGGGTCGCCAGCGGGTCCCGGTCACCGGTCGCCCGCAGGGCGGCCCGGAAGTCGTTGCGGCCGGCGGCGGCGGCGGCCGGCGCACCCAGCCGTTCGGTGATCCCGGCGGCGGTGTACCCGGCGTCGGTCAGGGCGGTGCGCAGCTGGTCGACGCCGGCGGGGGACAGCAGCATGTCGCGGTCGGTCACAGCTGCCATCCTGCCCGGCGGGCCGGGCAGGCCCGGACCGGGGATGGCCGGGCGCCCCCGGCCGGAGGGTGCGGCGTGGTGTGAGCGCCAGGCCCGGCTGACCCCGTCGCGCGCGGTCGGCGCGTCACTCGTCGTCGAGGAAGCCGCCGGCGTCCACACCGCCGGTCGTCGCGTCGCTGGTGGTACTGCGTACCGGGGTGCCCATGCCGCCGCTGTGCGCGTCACCGGTGGTCGTCGGTGCCACCTTGACCCCCTCGGGTCGCGGCGGGCGGGTGTTCACGCTGGCCGGGCCGGCCGTGCCGCCGGTGGTCGTGACCATCCCGGGGGTCCGGGTCGGACCACCGTCGCGCAGCACCTCCGGGTCGATGTCGACGTGTGCCGGGTCGTGCAGGTCGCGATCCTTGGTCTCGCGTACCGGGTCGGCGCGCGGCACGGTGACCTCGTCCAAAGCACCCGGGCCGTACGCGCCGTGGCCCAGTTCGTGCTCCACCCGCTGCTGCCCACTGTCGTCCATGATCTTCCACCTCCGGGGTCGAGTGCCGTGTCGGGGACTGCACCATGTGCCCGGGTCGCCGGCCGACAAACACCGCTGGTGCCGGGTCGGTGGGTGCCGGCGGCCGGTCCACGCCGGCTGGTGGTCGATGCCAACGGC
>DASVVF010001099.1:0-6694 GCA_036386695.1 Catenuloplanes sp.
GCTGTCCCGGTACGCGTTGGCGATCGCCTACCGCTTCGGGGAGCGTACCGCGTTCCGCATCCGGGAAGGGTTCCTCCGCCGGGCGCTCGGCCTGCCCGCCGCCGTCGTGGAACGGGTACCGGCCGGTGACCTCGCGGCGCGCGGCACCACCGACATCGACGCGGTCGCGACCACGCTGCGGGACAGCCTGCCGACCGTGTTCATCGGCGTCGTCCAGATGGTGTTCATCGTGTCGGCGGTGGTGGTCCTGAACCCGGTACTCGGCGTGGTGGGCGTGCTCGGGCTCTCCGGGATCTGGTTCGCCACCCGGTGGTACCTGCGGCGGGCCCGGGACGCCTATCTCGCCGAAGGCGCGGCGAATTCACTGCTGGCCGACGAACTGGCCGCGACGACCGCCGGCGCCCGAACCATCGAGGCCTTCGCCCTGCGTGAGCGGCGCCTCGCCGCCGGCCACGCGGCGATCGCGGAGACGCGCCGCACCCGCCTGGCCACCCTGGCGTTGCGCAGCGTCTTCTTCCCCCTGGTCGAGACGTCGTACGCGGTGCCGGGCGTGCTGGTGCTCCTGCTCGGCGGTCTGCTCTACATCGACGGCGGGGTCAGTCTCGGCACGGTCGGCGCGGCCGTGCTCTACCTTCGGCAGCTGGTCGGTCCACTGGACAGCATCCTGATCTGGATCGAGCAGTTGCAGAGCAGCAGCGCCTCGTTCGCCCGGGTGCAGGGACTGGCCGCGATCCCGGCCGCGCCCCCCGCGGTGACCCGTCCGCCGCGGGACGAGGTGATCGAGGTCAGGGAGGTGCGGTACGCGTACGACCACGGCCATGATGTGCTGCACGACGTCGGCTTGACGATCCGACCGGGCGAGCGGCTGGCCATCGTGGGTCTGTCCGGAGCGGGAAAGTCCACCCTGGGCCGGCTGATCGCCGGCGTCGATCGGCCCGCCGCCGGCACGGTCACCGTCGGCGGGGTGCCGATCGCCGACCTCCCGCCGGACGAGTTGCGCCGACAGGTCGTCCTGGTCACCCAGGAACACCACGTCTTCCGGGAGTCCCTCCGGGACAACCTGATCGTGGCCGCGCCCGACGACGTGCTGCGCGCGGCGTTGAAGACCGTCGGCGCCGACTGGGCCGACGATCTGGACCGCGATCTCGCGCAACGGCCGCTGGACGGCGCCCAGGCCCAGCAGGTGGCGCTGGCGCGGGTCGTGCTGGCCGATCCGCACACGGTGATCCTGGACGAGGCGACCGCGCTGCTCGACCCCACCGCGGCCCGGACTGCGGAACGGGCGCTGGCGGCTGTGCTGCACGAACGTACGGTCATCGCGATCGCCCACCGGCTGCAGACAGCGCACGATTCGGACCGGGTGGCGGTGATGGACGACGGGCGGATCGTCGAACTCGGCGCCCACGACGACCTGGTCGCCGCGAACGGCCCGTACGCGGCTCTCTGGCGCTCCTGGCACGGCGGCGACCAGCGGTAGGGGCGCCCGCTGGGTGGATTCCGGTGCCGGTAACGCCGTGGGCCGGTCCGTCCGGGCCGGCCCACGGCTACGGTCACCGGTAGGTGAGGTCGGACGCGCTGTAGCCGCAGTTCGCGTTCGGGCCGGTGCCCGACTTCGGGGGCTCCTTGCCGGCGTTGTTGCCGGTGTGCCGCTGGCACACGACCAGCTTGCGGCCCGGGTCGCCGATGATGGTGATCCGGCTCAACTTGGCGGTGTCGCCACCGGAGGTGTGGGTGTAGCTGTCGTTGATGCCCACCAGGCCGCTGTGGCCGTTCCGCGCGACGACGTTGTCCACGACCACGTTGCGGGGGCCCTGGTATTTGCCGTTCTTCTCGTTGCAGTTGCCGCAGGAGCGGTACAGCTTGCCGAAGTCGTCGACGAAGAAGTTCCGGATGACCATCGTGCCCCGCCCGTTGTGCTGGAAGACCTTGTCGCCGGCCTTGCGGGCACCACCGCCGTCAATGGTCATCACGGACCCGGCCGGAGCGGCGCCCAGCAACGTGGCGGCGTCTTCGCCCACGTCCTCCCACCACACGTTCCTGAGGGTGCAGCTGGCCGAGCAGTGCACGCCGTCGCCGGCCGGAGCGCCGATGATCACGTTCTCCAGGACCGCGCCGGGCGCCAGACTGAACATCGCGTCCTGGCTCTCGTTGCCGCTGCCGTCGCCCATGCAGCAGTAGCGACGCATCTCGCCGTCCAGCCTCCCGGTCACCTTGATGGTGCCGGAGACACCGGTGTCGCCCTTCTTGGTCGGCCAGGTGGTGACCGGCCCACCACCGCCGCCCGGCGGCGGTGGCGGTGGCGGCGGGGTGGTCGTGCCGTTGACCTTCACCAGCTGCCACTGCTGGCCGGTGCCGTCGAGATCGGTGAACTGGGAGATCCGGGCACCGGGAGCGGTCGACCGCTCCCACACGTCGAGTGCCTTGCCACTGTTGCGGTTGATCAGGCGAACATGGCCGCCGCTCGAATCGGCCAGCCGGAACTGCTGGTTGGTCTGGTTCGCGTCGGACCACTGGACCAGGTTCGCGCCGTCCGCGGTGGAACGTTCGGCCACGTCGAGGACCTTGCCGCTCAGCCGCGACTTCAACCGGTAGTAACCGCCACCGGAGTCGACGAACTGCCACTGCTGGTTGGGCGCGTCGGTGCGGGTCCACTGGATGATGGCGGTGCCGTCGGCTCTGCCGTGATCCAACACGTCGATCGCGTGACCGCTGAGCCGCGACACGAGCACGTAACTGGCGTTCGTGTCGACGGTCGCCGCGTGGGCCTGCTGGACACCGACGATCACACCGGTGGCGACGAGCGAAGTGGTCGCGAGGGCCAGGAAGCCGGTGCGCAACGGGCGTCGCGGCCGGCCGGGTGGGCCCTCGATCAGTTGTTCGGTCATGAAGGTACCTCCAGGGAGGGTCGACCATCGTTGGCGGGACGACGCCCTGCAGAAAGCGCTTTCCCAAGGTGCCCGAAGGTTATAGATCAGATTCGATCCCGTCAACGGTCGCGAGCTGGCGGGGGGTCGGTCACCGGCGGCGACTGGCCGGCAAGCCGATGGCCAGGCCGGCCGCCACGACCAGGATGCCCAGCCAGACGAGCGGCCGGGGGGCCGGTCCGCCGAGGGCGACCCCGGCCGCGGCGGCGGCGACCGGCGCCACGCCGGTGAGCAACCCGGCGCGGGCGGCGCCGAGGCGGCGGACGCCGGAATACCAGAGCACGAACGCGACGGCCGTGACGGCGACCGCCAGGTAACCCACGGCGAGCAGTTCGGGACCGCGCAGCCGGGCCACCGCACCGGGACCCTCGTGCAGGACCCCGACGCCGGCGAAAGCCACGGCGGCCAACCAGGTGGTGTGCACCGACACCCCCCAGGGTCCGTGACGCCGCAGCACCGGCACGGCGAACAGGGTGAAGCCGGCCTCGCAGCACAGCACCACGACGGCCCACCCGAGCCCGGTCGCGTCGCTGCGGCCCACCCCCTGCACCAGGGCCGCCCCGCCGGTGACGACCAGCGCCGCGACCACCACCACCGGGCGCGGTCGGCGGCCGTCGAGCAGCGGTGCGACGACCGCGAAGACCAGCGGTACGCAGGCGACGGCGACGCCCAGCACGGCCGGCTCGGCATGCCGGGAGCCCTCGACGAGCGCGACGTTGAAGCCGACCAGCCCGGTCGTCGACACGGCCAGCAGCCACCCCCATTCGGCGCCCCGGGGCAGGACGAGGCGCTGGCGGCGCAGTGTCGCGACGCCGACCAGCAGCAGGCAGGCCAACGCGTAGCGGAGGGCCTGTGCGGTGAAGTTCGGTGCCGGCGCGAGGACGGCGGAGACCGCGACGCTGCCGCCAACGAAGATCATCGCGGCCGCTCCGGCGAGGATGCCCACCGCGTCGCGCGGGACCGGGCCACCGCGACCGCCGGCCGAGGTGGCCGGTGGCCCGGCCGGCGGCGGCAGGAGCAGCGGCGGCGCGGGCGACTGCGGCCGTAGCGACGGCGGCGGCAGGGGCGACAGCGGCAGGGGCGACAGCGGCAGGGGCGGCAGCGGCGGGAGTGGGGCGGCGTGGGACACGCCTACGATGCTGGTGGACGTGTGGTCCGGCAAACAGGACCAGACAGGTGGCGGAAAGGTGGACCAATGCGGCGGGACGACGCCGGTTCCGACTTCCTCGGACTGCAGGCGGCCGCCGCCCCGGCGCGTGGTGTCACCGCCTGGCTGACGGCGGCGCTGCGGGCGGCCATCGTGCGGGGGCGGCTGGTCGAGGGTGCCCGGCTGCCACCCAGCCGCACCCTGGCGGCCGATCTCGGCGTCGCGCGCGGCGTGGTGGTGGAGGCGTACCAGCGCCTGTTCGACGAGGGGTTGGTCAGTGCGCGCCCCCGGGTGGGCACGGTCGTGCTGGCCCTCGACGTGCCCCCGGCGACGGCCGCGCCACCGACCGGCGGCGACGACGAGAACGTCGGGCCGCCGCTGCCGGTGCTTCCACCGCAGCGTGCGGGCCGGGCGGAGTTCGACCTGTCGCCGGGGATACCGGATCTCGCGGCGTTCCCCCGGGCGGCCTGGCTACGCGCCGAGCGGGCCGTCCTGCGCGACGTCAGCGCGGCCGACCTCGGCTACGGCGACCCGCGCGGCAGTTCGGCGCTGCGGCGGGCACTGGCCGGCTGGCTGGCCACCTCCCGGGGGGTTCGCGCCGATCCGGACGACATCATCGTCGTGGCCGGCGTGGCGCAGTCCCTCGCACTGCTCGCCCAGACCATGCGCGCGCGGGGGGAGACCGCCGTGGGTGTGGAGGACCCGGGGTCGCGCGGCGTGCGCGACGAACTGACGCACTGGGGTCTGACCCCGGTGCCGATCGTCGTCGACGACCACGGGCTGCGGGTGGACGAGCTGGAGCGGGCCGGGCCGCGGGTCGCGGTGCTGACCCCGGCCCACCAGTTCCCCACCGGGGTGGTCCTGTCACCGGCGCGCCGCCGGGCCCTGCTGGAATGGGCCCGCGGCGACCGGCTGGTCGTGGAGGACGACTACGACGCCGAGCACCGCTACGACCGGGCGCCGGTGCGCGCGCTGCAGCCGTACGCCGCCGACCATGTGGCGCACACCGGCAGCACGTCGAA
This sequence comes from Catenuloplanes sp., assembly GCA_036386695.1. Lineage (GTDB taxonomy): Bacteria > Actinomycetota > Actinomycetes > Mycobacteriales > Micromonosporaceae > DASVVF01. The sequence goes on from DASVVF010001099.1 coordinate 5,094, forward strand.
GACCCTCGCCCCGGGCATGCGGCTGGGTTGGCTGGTCGCACCCCGGCGACTGCGGGCGGACCTGATCGCCGCCAAGCACGCCAGCGACCTGGGCAGTCCGGCCATCCCCCAGCTGGTCCTCGCCCGCCTGCTGACGACCGGAGAGTACGACCGGCACCTGCGACTGGTCCGCACCCGCCAGCGCAGGCGACGCGACGCCGTGCTGGCCGCGCTGGCCGAACACCTGCCCCGGGCCCGCGTCCAGGGCGTCGCGGCCGGGCTGCACCTACTGGTCATGCTGCCCGACGAGGCGGGGGCCGACGACAACGAGCTGGCGGCAGCCGTACGGCAGGCCGGGGTCCTCGTTCAACCGCTGTCCTGGCACCGGCACCGTCCCGGGACGCCCGGGCTGGTCCTGGGCTACGCCGCGCACCCACCCGACCGCCTGCACGACGCCGTACGCCGGATGGCCGCCGCCCTGCGCGCGGACCGCGACCGCGCTCCCGGTTCCCGTTGAGGTCTGTGCGGCCATGACGCTGCCGACGATCGCCGGCGACACCACGACCGCTGCCCGTCCCGGCACGGGCCCGGGCAGCCGGCCGCCCCCGGAACCGGAGCTTCCCCGGTGCGGTTCAGCCGGCACCGCGACGTACGGCAGCCGCGCCCGGCGGGCGGACCATGGAGATGTCGACCGGGTCGCAGGCCCGCACGACGAAACCGTGACGCTCGTAGAGCCGCTGGGCGGGGCTGCCCCGCAGGACCGTCAACCGGACGCTCAGGCCGCGCGCGTCGGTGTGCCCGAGCAGCGTGCGCAACACAGCCGAGCCGAGGCCCCGGCCCTGATGGTGCGCGGCGAGGTAGAAATGCTCCAGCAACTGCCCGCCGTCGACGGGCCGGACCGTGACGCAGCCGGCGAGTTCGTCTCCGATCATGATGATGGACGTGTGCCGGGTGGAGAAGGTGTCCCGCAGCCGCTGCCGCACCCGGTGCTCGTCGTAGCGTCCGAGCCGCTCCAGATCCGCCCGCATGACCGTGGCCCGCAGTTCCGCGATCACCTCGACATCCGCTGCCTGTGCGGACCGCAGCGCCCACATCTCAGCGGAAGGCGCGGTCACGGCCGACCTCGTGCCTCGGCGTCGGCGTCGTCGGCTCGACAGCCAGTGCTGCGGGGGTCGCCGTGCCGGACACACGCGACCGGAACGCGGCCACGGCCGGCGCTTCGGCGGGCGGCACGTCGATGATGGCGGCGGAGGTACGGGAACGGTGCACGCACGGATGGTATCGACCGATGCTCCCCGGCTGCGGGAGGACGCCAGCGGTGCGGATCCCGCGGTGGGTATGACCGCGAAGCTCAGATGGGCCGCCGTACCGCCGATTCGACAGACGTGACCATGCCTGCGCCGCGTTCCATCGTCACGCTGACCACGGCCGGTGGCGCGGCCGTGCGCGCCCGGGTTGAGCGCGCCGCGGACGGCGTGCTCACCGTGCGTACCTCCGCCGTCGCCCCACCGCCGGCAACCGCCGGTGACACCGTGACGCTGCGCTGGCCGGCGGGTCCCCGCGGCCGGTACACCGTCGACGGGACGGTCCGGGAGGCCGCCGGCGCCGGGTTGGTCGTCACC
>DASVVF010001100.1:0-2869 GCA_036386695.1 Catenuloplanes sp.
AGCCTCGACCTGGAGCGCACGGCCCGGCGTGGATACCCGGAAGCCGTCTACTGCGCTGGCAAGACGCCGGAGCAGGTCGCGGGCATCGCCGCCGCCGTGCGCGACCGGCCGGACATCGTCACCCTGTTCACCCGCGCCGCCCCGGCGCACGCCGAGGCCGTCCGGCGCGAACTTCCCGACGCCCACCACGACGTCGAGGCCCGGCTGCTGGCCTGGCCGCCGGTGCCACCGGAGCCGTCCGGCGGGCTGGTCGTGGTGCTCGCGGCGGGCACCTCCGACCTTCCGATGGCCCGCGAGGCGCTGCTCACCGCCCGGTACCTGGGCCGCCCCACCGACCTGGTCGTCGACGTCGGGGTGGCCGGCCTGCACCGGGTCCTGAACCGCCTCGACCTGCTGCGCCGCGCCCGGGTCGTCGTGGTCGCCGCCGGGATGGACGGCGCGTTGCCGAGCGTCGTCGCCGGGTTGGTCGCCGCCCCGGTGGTGGCGCTGCCCACGTCGGTCGGTTACGGCGCCGCCTTCGAAGGGCTGGCGGCGCTGCTGGCGATGCTCAACGCCTGCACTCCGGGCGTCGCCGTGGTCAACATCGACAACGGCTACGGAGCCGGGCACCTGGCCGCCCAGATCGCCGCGCCGGTGCCCGGGGACGTCGGGTGAGTGCCCCGGACCGGCACGCGTGGATCGACGCCTCGGCCGGGGTCGCCGGTGACATGCTGCTCGGCGCGCTCGCCGACGCCGGCGCCGGCGTGGCCGGTATCCAGCGGGCGGTCGACGCGGTCGTCCCCGGGGCGGTCCGGATCGTCAGCGCCCCGGTCACCCGCGCCGGCCTGCGGGCGCTGAAGGTGGACGTGGTGCCGCTGCTCGACGATCAGCCGCACCGCGGTTGGCGTGACATCCGCCGGCTGCTGGACACCAGCGCACTGCCGGACCGGGTGCGGCGGCGGGCCCTGGCCGTTTTCGGGGCGCTCGCCGACGCCGAGGCGCACGTCCATGGGGTACCGGTCGAGGACGTGCATTTCCACGAGGTGGGTGCCCTGGACTCGATCGCCGACGTGGTGGGGGTCTGCGCCGCCCTGGAGGAGTTGGACGTCGCCACCGTCACCGCCGGCGAGGTCGCGGTCGGCTCCGGCCGGGTGCGCACGGCGCACGGGGAGCTACCGGTGCCCGTTCCCGCGGTCACCGAACTCGCCCGTGGCTGGCGGGTACGCGCCGGCGGGTCGGGCGAGCTGGCCACGCCGACCGGGATGGCGGTGGTCCGGACCCTCGCCTCCGCCTGCCGGGATCTGCCGGCGATGGTGGTCGGGGCGGTCGGGGTCGGGGCCGGCGGACGCGACACCCCGGGCCGCGCCAACGTCGTACGGGTGGTCGTCGGAACGACCGCGCCGCCCGGGGTGCCGGCGCCGGGCGGGGACGACGAGGCGGCGGTGCTGATCGAGGCCAATGTGGACGACTTCGATCCGCGCCTGTGGCCGGGAGTCCTGACCCGGCTCCTGGGGTGCGGCGCGGCTGACGCCTGGCTGGTGCCGATCGTGATGAAGAAGGGTCGCCCGGCCCACACGCTCAGCGTGCTCTGCCAGCCGGACCGGGCCGAGGCGCTCCGCGAGGTGATCTTCCGGAACACCAGCACCCTGGGCGTCCGGGAAGGGACGCTGCGCAAGTACGCGTTGCCGCGCGCCTTCGTCGACGTTCCGCTCGGCGGTGCCACCGTCGCCGTCAAGGTGGCCCATCGTGACGGGGTGATCGTGCAGGTGATGCCCGAGTTCGCGGAGGTGGCCGCGCTGGCACACCGGCAGGGCCGACCGGAGCGGCTGGTGCTGCAGGAAGCGGCGGGCGCGGCGGCCGACGCCGGACTGACGGTGGGATCGCCGCTGCCCCCGCACGCCCGACCCGGCTGAGGGCCGATCACCTTCCGCCTGGGTGGGGGTCCCGGGACAACGGGGCGGTCGGCCGCACTGTAACTTGCTCGTCCATGTCCCAGGCCACGGTTCCGCCGCAGTCGATCCCTGCCGCACAGGTGGAGAAAGACGGCGAATCGGCCGCTGGCGGTGCGACCCCGGCCGGCGGCCGGCGACCGTTCGCCGTCTTCGAGACGGTGCTGATCCTGCTCGGTCTGGCGACGTTCGGGTTCGTCCTGCCGCACAACGCCGCCGCCGACGCGGCGGTGCGGTACCGGACGCTGGTGGCGTTGCTGGACGACGGCATCCTGGCCGACAACAAGTACAGCATCGTGGGGCATCTGTTCGCGCTGCCGCTGATGGGCGCGGCCCGGCTACTCGGCCAGCATCCGCTCGCCTGGGCGAAGATGTACAACAGCCTGCTGTTCGCGCTGGCCGTCGGGGTGCTGTACCTGCTGCTGCGGCACCGGTTGCCCGGGGCGCTGCTGCGCCGGTTCTTCCTCGTGCTGATCGCCGGGTCGATGGTCGCCGCGCACGTGGTGCAGTTCAACTCGGAACCGTTCACCGCTCTGGCGGTCGGGGTCGGCCTGGTCGCGGTGGCGGTGCGGCGTCGATCGATCGGCGGCTGGGCGGCGGTCGCGCTCGGGGTGGCCAACACCACCGCCGCGCTGGTGCCGCTGGCGTTCGTCGTCGCCAAGCGGATGTGGGAACACCGGCGGCTGCGGTACGTGCTGGTCGGGGTGGCGGCGGTCGCTCTGATCGCGCTGGACCGCTGGGTCCGCCGGGGCAGCCCGTTCAGCACCGGCTACGAGGGTGACGCCGGCTACCGGACGGTGATGCCCTACAGCGGCCTGCCGGGTTTCTCGTACCCGATCTTCTTCGGGCTGTTGTCGTTGTGCCTGTCCTTCGGCAAGGGACTGCTGTTCTTCGCCCCCGGTCTGGTCCTGCCGGTACGCGGGCCGATGCGCCGGCTGACC
>DASVVF010001101.1:0-6327 GCA_036386695.1 Catenuloplanes sp.
CCACAAGGACGCCCCGGTCGGCTGGAACGACATCAGCTTCTGGGCGGTCGGCCACGTGACGCTGCTCTCGCTGCCGGCGGGCGGCCCGCCAGAGGTGCTGCTCGACCCACCGGACCAGGTCCGGGGCGTGGACATCGCCCGCGACCTCATCGACGCCAACCGCTTCGGCGGCCCCGCGCCGCGGCCCGGCCGGTTACCTGTCCGACCGCTGGCGGTGGTGCTCGCGACGGTGGCGCTGCTCGCCGTCGTGTCACCGTCCGCCGGCCTAGCCTGGTGGCTGCGCCGCCGGCGCCGCCACCCCGTACGACCACACCCGGGGTGACCCCCGCCCGGCCGGGATCATCCCGGGCTCAGCTGCGGCGCACCCCGTGTTCGACACAGGTCGCCGACCAGCCGGTCGGCAGAACCTGCACCTTCATCCGGCGGCGGCACACCGCACAGAACCGGGGTGGTTCCAACGTCCGGGCGGTGGCGCAGGCGGCGTGCGTACCCTCGCTGACCGGCCCCCCGCACCGGTCACACCAGGTCCCGTTCACAGCGTCGCGGACAGGGCCTTGACCGGCATCTTCAGGTCGGCCAGCAGCTCCAGGTCGGCGTTGGCCGGGCGACCCAACGTGGTCAGGTAGTTGCCGACGATCACCGCGTTGATGCCGCCGAGCAGCCCGTCGCGGGTGCCCAGGTCACCCAGGGTGATCTCACGCCCGCCTGCGTACCGCAGGATCGTGCGCGGCATCGCCAGCCGGAACGCGGCGATGGCCCGCAGCGCGTCCTTGCCGTCGATCACCGGTTGGTCGCCCAGCGGTGTGCCCGGGCGGGGGTTGAGGAAGTTCAGCGGCACCTCGTGCGGGTCGAGTTCGGCGAGCTGCGCGGCGAACTCGGCGCGCTGCTCCACCGTCTCGCCGAGCCCCAGGATGCCGCCGCAGCAGACCTCCATGCCGGACTCCCGGACCATCCGCAGCGTCTCCCAACGCTCCTCCCAGGAATGGGTGGTGACCACGTTCGGGAAGTACGACCGGCAGGTCTCCAGATTGTGGTTGTAGCGGTGCACCCCCATGGCGACCAACTCGTCGACCTGCTCCTGGCTCAGCATGCCCAGGCTGGCCGCCACCTGGATGTCGACCGCGGCGCGGATCGCCGCCACGCCGTCGCGCATCTGGGTCATCAGCCGGGCGTCGGGACCGCGCACCGCCGCCACGATGCAGAACTCCGTCGCGCCGGTCGCGGCGGTCTGCTTCGCCGCCTCGACCAGCGACGGGATGTCCAGCCACACCGAGCGTACAGGCGAGGTGAACAACCCGGACTGGGAGCAGAAGTGGCAGTCCTCCGGGCAGCCGCCGGTCTTCAACGAGACGATGCCCTCGACCTCGACCTCCGGACCGCACCAGCGCATCCGTACCTCGTGGGCCAGCTGCAGCGCGGCCGGCAGATCTTCGTCGGACAGCTGCAGCACGGCGAGCACACCGGCCTCATCGAGCCCGACACCGTTGTCGAGCACCTGGGTACGGGCGCGGTCGAGGATCTCTGGCATGGTCGTACCCTACCGACCCCGCCGCTGCGACCCGACCCCGCCGCCGGTGACCCGACCGTGCCGCCACTGTGACCGGGCACCGTGGCGGCGGGGCAGCCCGCCGACCGCGCTCCATGCCAGGATGAACCGCCATGCGCGACCTACCCCGCCTGGTCTGGGTGCTGGCCGCCGGGCGTTTCGTCAATGCCGCCGGCTCGTTCCTGACCGTCTACCTGTTCCTCTACCTGACCGGTCCGCGCGGCCTGCCGATCGGGCCCGCCGGGCTGCTCAGCGGAGTGCTCGGAGCCGGACTGTTCGCCGGGAACTTCACCGGCGGGTGGTTCGGTGACCGGTTCGGGCACCGGCGCGTCCTGCTGCTGTCCTCCGCCGTCGTTGGCGCGGCCACGTTGGCGATCCCGTGGACCCCCACCGCGCTGCTGGCGGTGACGTTGCCCCTCCTCGGCTACGCCGGGGCGACCGCGGGCGTGTCCCAGGGCGCGCTGGTGGCGTTGTGCGTGCCGGCCGGTGACCGGCGGCGCGCCGTCGCGGTCGGCCGGGCGGCGTTCAACGCCGGGTACGTGATCGGCCCGCCGCTCGGCGCGCTGTTCGTGGCCGATCACTTCAGCTGGCTGTTCGTGGCCGACGGGGTGGTCACCCTGGCCGTACGGGCCGTCACGGCGCGGATGCTGCCCGGCGAGCCGACGCGTACCGCCTCCCACCCGGCTCCCGCCGTCGGTCTGTGGGCGAGCCTGCTGGCGGACCGGGCCCTGCTCGTGCTGTTGCCGGCGATCGTGCTGGTCGACACCGTGTACCGGCAGCTGTACTCCACCCTGCCGGTCTACCTGCGGGACCACGGGCAGCCGGTGGCCCTCTACGCCGCGCTGATCGCGGTCGGTTCGGCGATGATCCTGGTCCTGGAGATCCCGGCGACCATGGCGATGCGCCGGCTGCCCGCGCTGCCGATCATCGCGTCCGGCTACTGCCTGGTCGGACTCGGAATGGGCCTGTTCGGCCTCGGAACGGGCACCGCCATCGTCGTCGCGGCCATGGTGCTGCTGACCATCGGCGAGATCCTCTACAAGACCACCGCCACCGCGCACGTCCTGGATCGGGCCCCGGACCTGCTGGTCGGCCGGTACCAGGGCCTTTACACCGGAGCCGCCACCAGCGGCACGGTGCTGGCGGCTCCGCTCGGAGCGCTGCTCTACAGCGCCGCGCCCGGCGCGTTGTGGGCTACCTGCGCGGTCGCGGCGATCGGCGCCGGCGCGATCGTGCTGGCCTCCGCCCGGATCCGGGGGGCCCAGGCGACCGCCCCGCCGCCGGCCGCCCCCACCGGCGCCGCACCCCCGGGCCGGGGCCCGGAACCGCCCGCCGGAGCGGGATGACTGCCCGCCGCCGGGCCACGGTGGTAGTTTCCCGGGTCGGAGCACGCGCTGCGGGTACCCGCACGCACCGACCACCCCGGGAGATCACCGTGGCCAGCTGGCTGGACGCGCTCGACGACAGGGCGCGGCTGCGGGCCAAGGCCGGCCTGACCAGGCAGCTGCGTCCCCGCCGGGCCGACGACGCGGTGGTCGACCTCGCCGGCAACGACTACCTCGGGTTGGCCCGCCACCCCGCCGTGCTCGCGGCGGCCAGCGAGGCCCTGCAGGCGTACGGACTGGGCGCCACCGGCTCGCGGTTGGTACGCGGCTCCACCGACGTGCACGCCGACCTGGAACAGGAGCTGGCCGACTGGCTCGGCACCCGCAGCGCCCTGGTGTTCTCATCCGGTTACCTGGCCAACCTGGCCGCGGTCCGCGCCCTCGTGCAACCCCGTACCCTGCTGATCTCCGACGCCCACAACCACGCCTCGCTGATCGACGGCTGCCGGATCTCCGGCGCGCAGACCGTGGTCACCGCCCACGGCGACGTGGCGGCCGTCGCCGAGGCACTCACCGCGCATCCCGGCCGGCCGGCGGTGGTGGTGACCGAGTCGGTGTTCTCCGTCGACGGCGACCTCTCCCCGCTGGCCGAACTGCACGCGGTAACCCGCGAACACGGGGCGCTGCTGCTGGTCGACGACGCGCATGCGCTCGGCGTCCTCGGCCCCCGGGGTGCCGGCGCGGTCGCCGCCGCAGGCCTCACCGGGCAGCCCGACGTCGTCGTCACCGCCACCCTGTCCAAGGCCCTCGGTGGCGCCGGCGGTCTGGTGGCCGGCCCGGCCGCCGTGCACCGGCACCTGATCGACACCGGCCGCACCTTCATCTACGACACCGCACCGCCGCCGGCGGTGGCCGCCGGGGTACTGGCCGCGCTGCGGGTCGCCCGCACCGCCGACGACCGGCGGGCCGAGTTCGCCGACCGCGCCGCCACGGTGGTACGCCGGCTGCGCGCCGCCGGACTGACCGTCTCGACGCCGGCCGCCGGGGTGGTGTCGGTCACCGCCCCGGGCCCGGAGTCCGCCGTCGCCTGGGCCGCCGACTGTCGCGACCGGGGCGTCGCCGTCGGCTGTTTCCGACCACCGTCCACTCCGGACGGTACGTCCCGACTACGGCTCACGGTCAACGTCGGCGTTCCCCGCCCCGACTTCGACCGGGCCGTCGACGTGATCGCGCAGTGTGCACCGTGACCGCCGAACTCACCGCCGAGACGGACACCGCGCTACCCCCACCACCGGACGTGCGGCCGTCGGAAGCCCTCCCCGACGTGCGGCCGTCGGACGCGTCCCCGGACGTGTCGCCGGCGGCCCGCGGCACCGCGTCGCAGCCGGTCGCGGCCGAGGTGCATCCGTCGGACTGGCGGGGCATCGTCCTGGTCACCGGCACGGACACCGACGTCGGCAAGACCGTCGTGACAGCCGCCGTGGTGGCCGCCGCCCAGGCCGCCGGGCTGCGGGTCGCAGTCGTCAAGCCCGGCCAGACGGGTACGGCCGACCGGGGACCCAGCGACATCGAGGTGGTGAGCCGGCTGGCTGCCCCGGCGACTGCCCGTACCCTCGCGTCGTTCCCCGACCCGCTGGCACCGCTGGCCGCCGCGCGGGTGTCCGGCCTGCCACCGCTGGAGCTGTACGCGGTCGTCGACGCGATCCGCGCGGAGGCCGAGAAACACGACCTGGTCCTGGTCGAGGGGGCCGGCGGCCTCCTGGTGCCGATGGGTGTGCGGCCGTCCGGGGAAGCGTGGACGGTGGCCGACCTGGCCGTGACGCTGGACGCCCGGGCGCTGGTCGTGGCCCGGGCCGGGCTGGGCACGCTCAACCACACCGCGCTGACCCTGGAGGCGCTGTCCCGTCGCGGGGTCCCGGCCGGTGTGGTGCTCGGAGCGTGGCCGGCCGACCCCGAGCTGGTGCACTGGGCCAACCTCAGCGAGTTGGCACCCCAACTGGTCGGAGCGTTACCCGACGGCGCCGGGGCGATGGAACCCGGGGTGTTCCGCCGTTCGGCGTCGGGGTGGCTCACCCCGGCGCTGTACGGGGTGCTGGACAACTGGCGGGCCTGGGCTGACGAGGTCAGCTGACCACGGCCCGGCTGGACGGGCACACTGATCGCTGTGACCATGACGCTGACGATCGACTGCGGCGGTGGCGGCATCAAGGGCTCCGTGCTCGATGCCGCCGGCACCATGCGGGCCCAGCCGGTACGCGTCCCGACGCCGTACCCGTTGCCGCCGGAACTGTTCGTCAAGACCCTCCTGGCCCTGGGCGGGCAACTGCCGACCGCCGACCGGGTCACCGTCGGGATGCCCGGCATGATCCGGCACGGTGTCGTGGTCGCCACCCCGCACTACGTCACGCGCAGCGGTCCGCGTACCAGAGTGGACCCGGACCTGGTCTCGGCGTGGCACGGCTTCGACGCCCGCGCCGCGCTCGGTGACGCTTTCGGCCTGCCCACGTTGGTGCTCAACGACGCCGAGGTGCACGGCGCCGGGGTGGTCGCCGCGACCGGCTGCGAGCTGGTGTTGACCCTGGGCACCGGGCTGGGCTGCGCGCTGTTCGACGGTGGGACGTTGGCGCCGCACCTGGAGCTGTCCCACGCACCGGTGCGGTGGAGGATGAGTTACGACACCTACATCGGTGAGCACGAGCGCCGGCGGCTCGGCGACGCTTTCTGGTCACGCCGGGTGCGTAACGTCGTCGACGGACTGCGCCCGGTCTTCCGGTGGGACCGGCTCTACCTCGGTGGCGGGAACTCCCGCCGGATCACCCCGGAACAGCTCAGCCGGATGGGTGACGACGTGGTGGTCGTACCCAACACGGCCGGCATCATCGGTGGCGCCCGGGCCTGGGCGATGCGGTCATCGTGACCGGCGCGCGGCGGCGTGCGGGCCCGACCGCAGGAATCATCCCGCCCCGGCCGTCCCGGCGGGGCGCCTCACCGCCGGCGGATCACGAAGGCGTCCGGCATCCGGAAGGACAGGTTGTCCGGACACCACGGCGCCCGCACCACCCGCACGCCGTCAAGCAGGGCCGCCGCCGCACCGACCACCACCGCCGCCTCCATCCGGGTCAGTTGGTCCCCGACGCACCGGTGCGGGCCCGCGCCGAAGGCCAGATGCCGACGGGAGCCGTGCTGACCGGGCCGGAAAGCGTGCGGCCACCGCACCACCCGCGCGTCACGACCGGCCCGGGCCAGCCACAGGACCACGCTGGCTCCGGCCGGTACGGGCACGTCAGCGAGGACCGTGTCGCGGGCCGCCACCCGCCGCCAGGTCACGATCGGCGGCTCCAACCGCAGCCCCTCCTCGACGACATCGTCGACGCGGATGGTGCCGTCACGCAGCCCGGCCAACACCGCCGGCTCGCCCGCCAGCCGGTGCAGCAACAGGGTGAGGAACTGCGAGGT
>DASVVF010001102.1:0-8254 GCA_036386695.1 Catenuloplanes sp.
GGGGCCAGCGCCGCCGCGGCCAGCGCCGCGGAGACGGCGATCAGCCCGTCGACGATCACCGGGATCCGGCGGGCGGCGGCGGCCAGCAGAAATCCGGTCAGGGCCGCGTGTTCCAGGCCGCCGACCGCCGCGAGAACGCCCAGCGGGTCACCGGGGTCGGGGGCGTGCCGGTTGAGCGCGGCGGCGACCACCCGTACCTTGCGCTCGTAGGTGGGGTCGTCGACGCCGGTGCCCCGACCGGTCACCACCGCCGGGTCGGCGCCGGTGAAGGCGGCGACCAGTGCCGCCGACGGGGTGGTGTTGGCGATGCCCATGTCCCCGGTCAGCAGGACGGCGGCGCCGGCGTCGATGAGCCCGTCGGCGACCCGGATGCCGACCTCGACTCCCGTGCGGGCCTCGTCGCGGGTCAACGCGGCGGTCACCGACAGGTCCCGGGTGCCCCGCCGCACGTTGGCGCTGATCAGGCCGGGGGCGGCGGACAGCGGGGTGGCCACGCCCACGTCGACGACGGTGACGGTGGCGCCGACCTGCCGGGCGAACGCGTTGACCACCGCGCCGCCGGCCAGGAAGTTGGCCACCATCTGCGCGGTGACCTCCTGGGGCCACGGTGTGACGCCCTGCGCGTGCACCCCGTGGTCGCCGGCGAAGACGGCCACGGCGGCCGGCGACAGCAGCGGCGGCGGGCAGACACCGGCCAGCCCGGCCAGGCGTACCGACAGCTCCTCCAGTTGGCCCAGCGAGCCCGCCGGCTTCGTCAGCCGCGCCTGCAGGGCCCGGGCGGCGGCCATCGCCGGGATGTCGGGCGGCTGGATCGCCGCGAGGGTCGCCTCCATCTAGTTCCTTTCCATGGTCGCCTGCGCGTCGCGCACCGCGGCGATGAACGCGTCGGTGGTGGCAGTGTCCCGCACCGCCACCCGGAGCCAGTCGGTGCCCAGGCCCGGGAAGGTGTCGCCGCGGCGGACGGCGTAACCGCGCCGGCGCAGCGCCAGCCGCAGCCGGTCGGCCCCGGCCAACCGCAGAGGCACGAAGGCGCTGGCCGGTTCACCCGGCACGGTGACGCCCGGCAGCGCGCGCAGCCGGTCGACCAGGTACGCCCGGTCGGCCGCCAACCGCGCGGCGATCCGGCGTTCGGCGGCGAGCGCTATCGGGGTGGCACAGGCCAGCGCGGCCGCCAGCGCCGGCGTGCTGACCGCCCACAGCGGTTGCCCGGCGGCCAGCCGGCCGAGCAGGTCGGCGGGGCCCAGCAGGTAGCCGATCCGCAACCCGGCCAGTCCCCAGGTCTTGGTGAGGCTACGGATGACCACCAGACCGGGCAGGTCACGCCGGCCGGCCAGCGACTGAGGCTCGGCCGGCACCCCGGGGGCGTAGGTGGTGTCCGCGAACGCCTCGTCGACGACGAGGACCCGGCCGGGCCGGGCCAGCGCCGCCAGGTCCGCGGCGGGGTGCAGCACCGAGGTGGGGTTGGTGGGGTTGCCGACGAACACCAGGTCGGCGTCGGCGGGCACCACGGCCGGGTCGAGCCGGAAGTCGCCGGCCAGGACGACCCGGTCGACCCGGTGCCCGGCCTGGCGCAGGGCGGCCTCGGGCTCGGTGAACTGGGGATGCACGACGACCGGGCGGCGGGCCCCGCGCAGCGCCCGGGCCAGCAGCACGAACCCCTCGGCGGCGCCGGCGGTCAACAGCACCTCGTCCACCGGGCGGCCGTGGCGCGCGGCGACGGCCGCCCGGGCCGGTCGGGGGTCCGGGTACGCGGCCAGCCGGGCCAGCGACGCGGTGATCGGGCCGGCCAGCCAGTCCGGCATCGGGTCGAGGTTGACATTGACCGCCAGGTCGATCAGCCCCGGTTCCACCTCGGCGTCGCCGTGGTGACCGAGTTCCTCCCCCGCCAATGCCGCGCTCCGTTCTGCCAGGTTCTGCCAGCTCGCCAGCGGTGTCCCGCCCGCCAGAACAGCATGCGGGACAGCGTCGGCCGGTGCGTAGTGGCCATACACACACCAACGGCAGGCATCCGATCTTCTGCGCTTTCCGTACAGACAAATATGTTTTTGTCATACCTTTGTGCAGTGATGAACCCCACCCTCGCCGCTGCCGGCCGGTTCCTCCCCCTGCTCCGGGCGGGGCTCATCGCCGGTGTGGTCATCGCCGGGCTGGCCTACCCCATCGCCGCGGTCAGCGGCCTGGGCGCCAAGTCCGGCATCGACATGCTCCGCGAGATGCCCCGTGACCTGGAGCTGGTGCCGCCCGCCCAGACCAGCTACGTGTACGCGGCCGACGGCAAGACACTGCTGACGATGTTCTACGAGGAGCACCGCAAGTACACGCCGATCACCGAGATCTCGCCGTACGTGCAGCAGGCGCTGGTCGCCTCCGAGGACAGCCGCTTCTTCGAGCACAACGGAGTGGACGCCAAGGGCATCGCCCGCGCGTTCGTGGCCAACCAGCAGGCCGGCAGCGTTTCCCAGGGCGCGTCCACGCTGACCATGCAGTACGTGCGGATGGCACTGCGCGACGCGGCGCGCACCCCGATCGAGGCGGTGGTGGCCACCGAGCAGACCAGCAGCCGCAAAATTCGGGAAATGCGCCTGGCCGTCGAGCTGGAGACCCGCCTCACGAAGATCGATATTTTGGAGCGCTACCTGAACTCCGCGTACTTCGGCCACCGGGCCTTCGGCATCTTCGCCGCCGCGCAGGTGTTCTTCTCCAAGCTGCCCAAGGACCTCAACCTGGTGGAGGCCGCCACCCTGACGGGGTTGGTCAAGGCTCCCTCGGAGTACGACCCCGCCATCCAGGAACGCTCCGCCGCCACCGACCGGCGCAACTACGTCATCGACCAGATGGCCAAGATGTCGTTCATCACCGCCCCGGCGGCCGCCAAGGCCAAGAGCACCGCGATCAAGCTGAAGCTGACCAACCCGCCGAACGACTGCGTCTCCGTGCCCCGCGACAACAACGACTGGGGCTTCTTCTGCGACTACTTCAAGAACTGGTGGCAGGAGCAGCCGGCGTTCGGCGCCAACCCGCGGACCCGCCTCGACCAGTTGCGCCGCGGCGGTTACCGGATCGTCACCACCCTGGATCCGAAGCTGCAGGCGAAGTCACTCCAGCACGTCATCGCCAAGGAGAGCCGACGCAGCCGCTTCGCCCACGGCACCGTGGTGGTCCAGCCCGGCACCGGCCACGTGAAGGCGATGGCCGTCAACCGGGTCTACTCCCTCGACCAACGCCGCAACGGCGAGCACAGCGACCCCCGCCAGCGCGGCAAACTCAAGGGCAACTACCCGAACACCGTCAACGCGCTCCTCGGCGGCGGCGAACTGCCCGGCTACCAGGCCGGCTCGACGTTCAAGATGTTCACCCTGCTGGCCGCCCTCGACCGCGGCATGGGGCTGTCCACGTCGTTCTACGCACCGCAGAAGTACCGGTCCATCTACCACACCGCCGTGAACGACCCGAAGGCCTGCGGTCGCGCCCGCTGGTGCCCCAGCAACGCCAGCGCCTCGATGACCGGCCGGCACAACATGTGGTCCGGCTTCGGCAAATCGGTCAACACCTACTTCGTGCAGCTGGAACAGCGCGTCGGCGCCGAGCGGGCGGTCCGGATGGCCGAGCGGCTCGGGCTGCGCTGGCGCACCGACATCGACCGATTGCAGGCCTCCCCGGCCAACGCGAACAGCTGGGGGGCCTTCACCCTGGGCGTGGCCGATACCACCCCGCTGGAAATGGCCAACGCGTACGCCACCGTCGCCGCCGACGGTCGGCACTGCGAAACCATCCCGGTCTCGGCGATCACCGGCCCGGACGGCAAGCCCGCCACCTTCCAGAACCAACCCGTCGCCGCACCGCGCTGCAAGACCGCGGTCAGCCCCGCCGCCGCCCGGGCGGCAGCCGACGCCGCGCGCTGCGTCACCGGCGACGGCGGAGCCCGCGGCGGGTGCGGCGGCTGGTCGACCGCCCCGGGGGTGCACGGCACCGTCGGGCGGCCGGTGGGCGGCAAGACCGGCACCACGGACAACACCCGGGCCGCCTGGTTCGTCGGCTTCACCCCGCAGCTGGCCGCGGCGAGCTTCGTGGCCGACCCGGACAACCCGTTCCACGGCGTCGGCGACTGGAACGCCTGGAAGCCCATCCGGTCGGTCTCCGAAACCCTGCGCGACGGGCTCAAGGGACAGCCGAAACGCAACTTCAAGGCGCCGCCACGCGGCATCATCTACTGAAGCCCGGCCGCTACCGAAGCCCGGCCGCTACCGAGGCGCGGCCGCTACCGAGGCGCCGGCCTCGCGTGGTCGGCTCAGCGTAGGTCGGCCGCCACGAACGACCACATCTCCAGGTCGACCCGGCCACCGTGGACGAAACCGGCGTTGCGCAGCAGGCCCTCGTAGGTGAAACCGGCCTTGTCGGCGACCCGCCGTGACGCGGTGTTGCCCGGAGCCACCCGCAACTCGACGCGCTGGAACCCGTGCTCCAGGATCAGCGCGATGACCAGCGCGACGACCGCTTCGGCGGCCACCCCGAAGCCACGGGCCTGCGGTGCGATCGCGAACGACACCTCGGTGACCCGGGCCGCCCAGTCGGTGCGCCGGGTCCACAGGCAGCCGATCAGCAGATCGTCCTCGCGCCGCACCAGGCCGTAGTGGTCGCCGTGGCCGCTGTCCCGCCGTTCCTGGGCCATCTCGGTGCACCAGGCCCGGCCCTGGATCTGCCCGAATTCGCGCGCGAACGGCAGCCACCGCTGGGTCTGCCGGTCGGCGAAGATCTCCGCCACCGCCTTGGCGTCACCGCCGTCGAGCGGGCGCACCTGCAACCGGGGGGTGGCCACCTGCAGCGCGGGGAACCGGGGCACCGCCACATGCCCGTCCACGGCGTCGTCCCGGCTGCGTCCGGTCACGCGGGCACCACCGACGACGCGCCGTCCACCGGAACCGCCCCGCCCGGTGGCACCACCCGGGCGGACCGGCCCGCCCGATGGTCCCGACCGGCGTCGTGGTCCCGACCGGCGTCGCGGTCCCGACCGGCGTCGTGGTCCCGACCGGCGCCGCGGTCCCGACCGGCGTCGTGGTCCCAGCCGGTCGTGGCGTCCCCGCCCGGCTCATCGTCCCGGCCGGCCCCGTGGTCCCCGCCAGCCGCGTCGTCGCGGCCCGGCACGCCGGTCCACGCCGGCACGGCAGCCAGTCGGGCCGCGCTGGCCTGCCCCGGCACGGCGGCCGGTCCCGGCGCGTTCCCCCGCCCCGGCACGCCAGCCGGTCCCGGCCCGCCCGCCTGCCCCGGCACGCCGCCCGGCCGCGCCCCGAACGCCCAGCCCGCCGCCCCGGCCGCCGGGCCGACCTCCGCGGTGTGCTCCGCGGCCAGCACCAGCCGACGGGCGATCTGCGGTGCCGCCGCCCAGTGCAGCCCGAGCAGCGACGCGTGCACGGACCCCCACACGAAACCCTCGGCCGCGCCGCCGGCCCAGGACCAGGCCGGAAGCTGCCCCGCCCGGGGGGTCACCAGCGCCCGGTGCTGCTTGTAGCCGGTCAGCCGGACACCTGCCGGCCCGACCGGCGAGGACGTCTGCACGGTGGCCTCCCGGTAGCCCGCGACCGTGTGGTCCAGGGACACCGCGCTCGCGTCCAACACCCCGCACATCGGCCGGCCGTCGAAGTCGCGGCCCAGCCACGGCAGACCGACCCCCTCGGCGAGAACCGGCCGGCCGGCACCGGCCAGTTCGGCGACGGCCGCGCAGAGGCGACGATTGGCGGACAGCTCCTCCGCGTACGCCTCCGGCAGTCCCGCCCCGACCACCAGGGCGCGCACCCCGGCCGGCAGGGTCTCGTCGCGCAACGGGTCGACGGGGTACACGTCCGCCCCGGCCGCCGTGAGGAGTTCGGCCGTCTCGGCGTACGCGTAGGAGCTGCCCGGGCCGCCGGCCAGCGCCACCACCGGTCGCCGGCCACCGCCGAAGGCGGGCGGCGGCACGGGCTGCGCGTCCGCCAGCGCGTCGACGGCGGACCACGCCGTGGTGGTCAGCGGCGGCGCCGAGGCGGCCAGCCCCAACAACCCATCGAGATCGACAGCACCGGCCACGGTCTCGCCCAGCCGGCGGACCGCCCGGAGCGCCTCGACCGTGCGGTGGGCGACCGGAACCGGGCCGTGGTGTCGGGCCGGCAGTAGCGTCGGCAGGTCGCCACGGCGCAACGCACCGAGGACCGGCACGCCGATCTCGTCGAGTGACTCGCGCAGCAACTGCTCGTGCCGGTCCGAGGCGACCCGGTTGAGGATCACCCCGGCCAGCCACACCATCTCGTCGTACGCCCGGAACCCGTGCACCAAAGCCGCGACCGACTGCCCCATCGATGCCACATCGATGACCAGCACCACCGGCGCCCGCAGCGTCGCCGCCACCGCCGAGGTGCCGTCAAGCTCCGGCTGCCCGGTCAGGCTGTCGAACAGCCCCATCGCGCCTTCCACCAGGGCGAACTGGGCGCCCGCCGCACCGTGGGCGAACAACGGCGCGATCCACGCGGGCCCGACCAGCCGTGGATCCAGGTTGCGGCCGGGCCGGCCGGCGGCCATTCCCAGGTAGGCGGCGTCGGTGTGGTCCGGACCGACCTTGAAGCCGGCCGTCGTCAGCCCGCGGGACGCACACGCCGCGAGCAGCCCGACACAGATCGCCGTCTTGCCGTGTCCGGATGCCGGCGCGCTGACGACCAGGCGAGGTACGGCGGTCATCAGCAACTCCCGTGGTGCGGGTTGGTCGGCGCGGGGTGCGCGGGACAAGGGCGCCGCCACTTTACCGGGTTCCGGCGACATCTCCCGTACCGGCGACCTGACAGCGGCGCAGCGGCGACCCGGCACCGGCGCAGCGGCCGCACCGCCGCCGGGTAGCCTCGTGGCGTGTACCGCTTCCTGCTCAGCCCCCGGTGGGTGGGGCTGGCGCTGCTAACGGTGGTGCTCGCCGCCGTTATGGTGCAGCTGGGCAACTGGCAGCTCAGCCGGTACCACCAGCGCAGCGCCATCAACGAGCGCATCGACGCCGGCGAACGCACCGCGCCGGTCCCGTTGGCCGACGCGGTGCCCCGGCCAACCGCGCCCGGCGCCGCCGGGCCCGCCCCGGCGCGGGACCGGCAGTGGGTGCCGGTCACCGTCACCGGGCGCTACGACAGCGGCAACGAGATCCTGGTACGCGGGCGCACCGTCAACGGGCGCGTCGGCTTCGAGGTCCTCACGCCCCTCGTACTGGCCGACGGCACGGCGGTGCTCATCGACCGGGGGTGGCTGCCCGCGCCGGCCGGTGACGCGACCGCGGTGCCGCAGGTCCCGGCCGCGCCAACGGCCGAGGTGACCGTGGTGGGGCGGGTGCACCTGTCGGAGAGCCGCCCGGGGGCCATCGCCCGCCGGCAGGGCCGCATCGAGGTCCGCCGGGTCGCCGTCGGTCAGATCGCCGGCCAGGTGCCGTACCCGCTGCACGGGGCGTACCTGCTGTTGACCCGGCAGTCGCCACCGGCCGACCCGACCTTCACCGCGGTGCCGATCCGGCACGAGAACGACTGGCAGAACGGTGGGTACGCGGTGCAGTGGTGGCTGTTCGCGGCGCTGACCCTCGGCGCGTACGGATGGTTGGCCCGCCGCGAGGCCCATGGGGACGGCACCGCGCCACCCGGCGTGGACCGCACCGGGGAACCCGCCCCGTCGCCCAGCGGCGCCTGACCTGGCGCCGACGCCCGCCCCCGATGTCCGCCCGCACCGCCCCGGGTGTCAGCCGGCCTGGCCGGGCGCCGGCCCGGCCAGGGCGCGGGTCACCGCCTCCTCGGCCGTGGCGACCCGGTGGACTCCGGGCACCGGCGTACCGTCGTCGGCCAGCACCCGCCAACCGCCCAGCGTGATGACCGGCACGTCGCCGCGGCGCATGGCCAGGGCCACTTCGCTGAGGGTTCCCCAGGAGCCGCCGACGGCGATCACCGCGTCCGCACTGGACACGATGACGGCGTTGCGCGCCTCGCCCAGGTTGGTGCGGATGGTGACGCTCAGGTCGGGTGCGGCGCCGTCATCGGTCGCACCCGGACGGACCCCGACCACCGTGCCGCCCCGGGACCGGGCGCCGGCCGCGACGGCCGCCATCACTCCTGCCCCGCCCCCGCAGATCACCACCGCGCCGCGTTCCGCCAGCAGTTCACCCACCCGCCGGGCCGCGGCCCGCTCATCCGGTGTGGCCGCCGCCGGTCCGCACACCGCCACCTGAACCGCCATCCTGCCGCCTCCCGGGACGTCGCGCCGGCGC
>DASVVF010001103.1:0-3972 GCA_036386695.1 Catenuloplanes sp.
GGTCTTCCTGGTCGAGGCGGCCGACGACGGCGTGACGGTCCAACCGCAACAGGTCGCCGGCGGCGACGGCACGGGGTGGCTGGACCTGCACGGGGTGCGGCTGGCCGGCGACCGGCTGTTGGGCGACGTCCCGACCGGCCGCCGGATCACCGCCTGGCTGCGCGCCCACGCCACGGTCGGCTCGTGCGCGGCGCAGCTCGGCACCCTGGAGCGGGCCCTGGAGCTGACCGCCCGGTACGCGGGAACCCGGGTCCAGTTCGGCCGGGCGATCGGCACGTTCCAGGCGGTGACCCAGCGACTCGCGGACGCCTACATCGACGTGGAGGCGGTGCGCCTCACCATGTGGCAGGCGGCCTGGCGGCTCGGCGAGGGCCTGCCGTGCGCCACGGAGGTGGCCACCGCGAAATTCTGGGCCGCCGACGCCGGCCACCGGGTCGCGCACACCATGGTGCACATCCACGGCGGGGTCGGGATCGACCTGGACCACCCCGTACACCGGTACTTCCTCGCCGCCAAGCACCACGAGTTCACCCTGGGCGGGGCCACCGCCCAGCTCGGCGTCATCGGCGCGGCCCTCGCCGGTTGAGGTCATCGTCCGATGTGGACGTGCAGCTCGTCGCAGCTGAACGCCTCGGCGTAACTCCGCCGGCGGGTTCCCCTGCGCGCATCGCGGGGGAACCCGCCGAGCCGTCGCGCTCAGCTGAGCACTGTCAGATCCGGCCGACCCCCGCGGCGGCCAGGACGCGTTCCTTGACCTGCGCGGCGGGCACCTTCGGGTACGGGTAGCCGCTGGGCAGCGACCAGCCGACCGCGCTGGGGGCGGTGCAACCGGTCAGGGGTGCCCCGTTGACCAGCGAGCCGGTGTCCCGCAGGCTCCCCTCGGGGTTGGCCGGGTTCGGGTTCTTCACCACGGCGGCGCAGGAGCCGGCGGCCGCCCCGGTGACCTCGAAGACGTTGTTCTCCGAGATGATCTTCGACTTGAGTCCCGTGCCGATGCTGTACCCGTGCGGGTAGACCGGATGGGTCTTGCTGCCGACGAAGTAGTTGTTGGCCGTGTGCAGCATGGCGAAACGCACCCGGGGGGCGCGCTGGCCGACGTTGCGGTACAGGTTGCCGATGAAGCTGATGGTCTGGTGGCCCTCGTCGATGGCGTTCTTGTCGGACTGCCCGACCAGGGTGTTCTTGTCGTGGGACTCGAAGATGGTGTTCGACACCGTGACGAAGTCCGAGGCGTTCTTGATGTCCAGCGAGCCGTCGTGGCACTGGACGCGCTTGGCCACCCCGAGTTTGTCCTTGTTGCCGAAGGGCTGCAGGTTGTCGGTGTACGGGGCGTCGGTGAACCACAGGTGGTCGATCCACACATGGGTGGACCCGTCCACCGTCATGCCGTCGAACTCGGAGTTGTAGTTGCCGGCCCCGTCGCCGGAGTCCCACTTGGGGGCCAGGTCGCACGGATTCGTGATCTTTATGTTCCGGATGATCACGTTGTCCACTTTGGAGACCTTGAACCATCCGTTGGGAAGGTAGGCGGCCGACCCGACGCCGATGATCGTGGTGTTCGGGTGGAGTTTGATCTCAGCCCGCTTGGCCTGGTCGGCGTGGTTGGCGAACGGCCGACCCTCGGTCATGTCAATGGCACCGACCCACCTGATGATTTTCGGGGCGGTCTTGTTGGTCTTCCCGGTCTTCGGGTCGGTGCCGGCCAGCGCCGCCAGCAGCTGCGACCTGGTGGAGACCGTGTAGATCTGGGCCGGGGCCGCCTTGGCGCCGCCGGTCGTGCCGCCCGACCGGGTCGCCCAGCCGACGTCTGCGACACCGGTCGAGGCGTCGGGGGCCGCCGCCGAGGCGGTCACGCCACCCTCGGTGGTGGTGGCGCCGAACGCCACCTCAGTGACCGCGAGCGTACCGGCGACCACGGCGGCCAACCCGAGCGCCACCACCCGCCCCGGCATCCTCGCCCCGTGCGATGTCCGCGAAATCATGTGCCCGCACCCTCCGTCGGGGCGCTACCGCGCCCATCCTGGGCATGCCGAGATCCCGGGCGACGAAGCTGCCTCCGACGTCCAGGAAAGCGCATTCCTATGCTGGCGCACGCTACCCGCATCAGTGATCGCCGTCAATGAATCGATTGCCCGCGTCGCCGGTTCGCCGCGGAACGCGCGGCCTACTTCAGCCCCGCCAGCCGCTCCAGCGTCTCGTCGGCCTCACGCAACAGGTCGGCGATCACCTCGGCCACGGGGCGGACCTCGTTCATCCGGCCGACGATCTGCCCCACCGGCATCGCCACCACGCTCGGGTCACCGGACTCGTTCAGCCGCTGATGGGCGGCGCTGACCAGCAGGTTCTGCAACGGCATCGGCAGCGGCGGCGGCGCCCCCGGCGCGCTCCACGCCTCGGTCCAGCGGTTGCGCAGCAGCCGGGCCGGCTTGCCGGTGTAGATCCGCGACCGGACGGTGTCGGCCGAGCTGGCCGCCAGCAGCGCGTCGCGCATGGCCGGCGGCGCGGACCCGGCGACGTACTCGCTGGTCGTCAACCAGCAGGAACCCATCCATACCCCGGTGGCCCCCAACGCCAGCGCCGCGGCGATCTGCCGGCCGGAACCGATGCCGCCGGCGGCGAGCACCGGGACCCGGTCGCCGACCGCGTCCACCACCTCCGGAACCAGCACCATGCTGGCGATCTCGCCGGTGTGCCCGCCGGCCTCGTAGCCCTGGGCCACCACGATGTCCACCCCGCCGGCGACCTGCGCCCGGGCGTGGCTGGCCCGACCGGCCAGCGCGGCGACCAGCACCCCCTGCCCGTGGGCCCGCGCGATGACGTCCGGCGGCGGCGGGCCGAGCGCGTTGGCGATCAGCCGGACCGGATGCCGCAACGCCACGTCGACATGCGACCGGGCCACCGAATGCAGCCAGCCCAGCACCCCGTCCGCGCCGGGGTCGTCGGCGTCGGGCAGCGGCGGGACGCCGAGCCGGGTAAGGGTTTCGCGCACGAAATCCCGATGGCCGGGCGGGATCATCCGGTCCAGGTCGACCGCGGTCCCCTCGGTCGGCACCCGGTTGGGCATCACGACGTCCACCCCGTACGGCCGGCCGTCGGTGTTCTGGTCCAGCCAGGTCAGCGCGGCGTCCAACTCGGCCGGGTCGTTGAACCGCACGGCGCCCAGCACCCCCAGGCCGCCGGCCCGGCTGATCGCCGCCGCGACGTGCTCCGACGGGGTGAATCCAACGATCGGGTGATCGATGTCCAGCAACGCGCAGAGCGCCGTACGCACCGAAGTCCTCCTAGGCTGCCTGGCTGAGGTGCTGTTGGGCGTACCGGTGCGCCCACCGGTAGTCGGCCTTGCCGCTGGGGGTACGGGTGATCTCGTCCACCAGCCAGATGGTGCGCGGCACCTTGTACCCGGCGATCTGCTGGCGCAGATAGGCCGCCAGGGCCGCCAGGTCCGGGGTGCGCCCGGGACGGGGCTGGATCAGCGCGGCCACCCGCTGGCCGAGTACCGGGTCGGCCACGCCGATGACCAGGGCGTCGAAGACGTCCGGGTACGACTTGAGCGCGCCCTCCACCTCCTCCGGGAAGACCTTCTCCCCGCCGGTGTTGACGCAGGTGTTCCCCCGGCCGAGCAGGGTGACGGTGCCGTCGTCCTCCAGCCGGGCCAGGTCGCCCGGCAGGGCGTAGCGCACCCCGTCCCACTCCACGAACATCGCGGCGGTCTTGTCCGGGTCCTTGTAGTAGCCCAGCGGGACATGCCCCCCGCGGGCGAGTCGGCCGACCACCCCGGCGGCGGCGGGCCGGCCGTGCTCGTCGAGCACCATCGTCTGCGGGCCGGGCATCACCCGCGGCCCGTCGGCCGGCCCGGCGTCGCCGGTGACGAACCCGATGCCGGTGAACCCGGTCTCCGACGAACCGATCGACTCGGTCACCATGACGTTCGGCAGGGCCGCCAGGTCCGGGGTGCGCCCGGGACGGGGCTGG
>DASVVF010001104.1:0-11524 GCA_036386695.1 Catenuloplanes sp.
GTAGGCGATCGTATGCCCGGCCCTGACGAGCCGGGTGGCCGAACCCGCCGCGCCCACGCAAGGCGAGTGGAATTGTACGCTCTGCCCCACGCCGTCCGCCGCGACGTCACGCGTTGCCTGCCGGGGCACGGGGGCCGGTGCGGCCGGCGACCTGACCCGTGGCGCCGGCGGCCGTCGTTGTTTCCGGCCGCGGCTCAGCCGCCCATACCCGCTGACCACAACGTGCCACGTCCATTTGCTGCCACTGGCCGCCGGCAACTCCGGTGCTAGGTTCGGAAATGGCAGCAGCCATTCCGCAGCATTGCAAACAAATAGCCCTGCCGTGCTGCCTTTGTCGCTGTCCAACCGTGTTCCGTCGCCCCAGAGGGGGATTCCGTGGTCCGTAAAATGCTTGCCCTCGCCGCCATCGTCCCGACCTTTGTTCTGGTCGTTCCCGCGTCTCCGGCGCAGGCCAGGGCCTGCCAGATCGACTATTACTGCACAACGACCTTCTACTCCGACTCCTCGCGCACCACCGTTGTCGGCCGACTGACCGAGGACTGCGATGGCGCCCGATACTTCTGGGGCAGCCGGGGTCACAACGCCAGGTTTGTCGAATCGCCCTGCTGACACCGCCTCAACCACAAAGGAGCTTTCCGTGATGACTCCCCTGCTCGGCGTCGCCGCCGTTGTCGGCACCTTCGCCGTCGCCCTGCCGATTCCACCGAAAGTCGGCGCCTGCCCCGAGCTTACCTACTGCTCGACGACCTACTACGTAAACCGTTCCTACACCACGATGACCGGCGGGCTGAACATCAACTGCATCGGCATCCCGAGCTCGTGGGGTACCCGATCCTCCTACGTCCGGTACGTCGAAGTGCCCTGCTGACCGGCACGGGGGTCGGCTGGGTCAGATTGTTCGGCACCGGGAACAGAATCATGACCGGGCCGGACCGGGCATGATCGGGGCATGACGGAACCGCAGCTGTTGTCGGCCTACGCCGGGCACTGGACCGGCAACGGGACCGGCGTGACGGTGATTCTTCCCCCGGCGGGGACCATCGGGGCCGGCGAGGTGCGCGGCGGCGCTCCGGCCACCCGGGAGTTCGCGTTACTGGAACCCACCAGGCTGGTGGACCGGGTGGACGCCGTGGTGCTGTCCGGCGGTTCGGCGTTCGGGTTGTCCGCGGCCGACGGCGTGATGACCCTACTCCGCGAGCGCGGGGCCGGGTTTCCCACACCGGCCGGACCGGTGCCGATCGTCATCGGCATGTCGATCTTCGATGAGTCCGTGCGGACCGGACCGCCGGACGGCGCGGCGGGCCGCGCGGCCGCCCTCGCCGCGTGGTCCGGTGCGGAGTTCGACATGGGCCGCGTCGGCGTCGGCACCGGCGCGTCGACGGGTCAGTGGCGGGGCCGCCGCGACCCGGGCGGCCTCGGCCGGTCAGAGCAGGCCGCCGGCCCGGTGCGGGTAACGGCCGTGGTGGTGGTCAACGCGTGGGGCGATGTGCTCGGTCCGGACGGTGCACCGCTGTTCGCCGACGCGGGTGCGCCGCCGCGGTCGACTGCCGGGTTCGGGAGGGGAAACACCACCTTGGCGGTGCTACTGACCAACGCGCGGCTGTCCAAGAGCGACTGTTTTCTGCTCGCCCAGAGTGGTCACACCGGATTCGCCCGGGCCATTCATCCGGCGCAGTCACGTTTCGACGGCGACGCGGTGGTCGCCCTCGCGACCGGCGACATCACCGAGGGCATCGACCTCGACCTCGTCCGCGCGACCGCCGCGGACGTCGTCAGCAACGCCACCCGGGCCGCGGTATCAGCTCCGGGCGTACCCGGCGGCGTTTCCCCCACGATGACGACCCGGTGATCCCAGCGGCCGCCTCCGGCGACGGAGCCGGCCGCTGGGCAGCGAGCCGGGGTGCTACGCCCGGTACGTCGCGGCGGCGGCGGTGGCCACCACCGTGGTGGCGTCTTCGGCGGTCAGCGATCCGGCGGCCACCCAGGCGTCCGTGGTCGTGCGGACCCGCTGGACGAGCTGCGCCTTGTCGACGAACGGCGCGGCGGCCCAGATCTCGTCCAACAGCGAGGTCCCGTCGGCACGGGCCGGATTGGTCACGCCGGAATCGACGCCGCCGAACACCACCCGGGGCTCACTGCGCCGGAAGTACACGTGGGTCGGCTGCTCGGTGCCCTCGAAGAACGGCCCGAACTCCACCTCGTCGAGCCGGAAACGCAGCGGACCGCCCGACACCGGGGCCAGGGCGGGCAGCAGATCGCCGGAGAGCGCCGCGTTGCCGTAGAGCCCCAGGTGCAGGTAGGTGCGGCGGGCGTCGTAGCCGACCAGGTTCACCGGCCCGTAGAACAGCGTCTGCAGGAGCGGGTCGTCCAGCGCCTTCTCCACCCGCAACCGGAACGGCATCCGGACCCGGACCACGTCTCCGCTGCGCCATGCCCGGGACACCGCGAAGTAGGTGCCCGGCACCGGCGTGCCTTCGACGGCCCGACCGTTGACCGTGACCTCGAAGCCGGCGCGGGCCCACGACGGCACCCGCAGCAGCAGGTCGAACGTGGCGTCGCCGGACACGGTGATCGTGGAACCCTGCTCCACCGGGTAGCCGGTCTGCTGGGTGATTTTCACGCCCTTGGCGGTCCAGGCCAGCGTCGCGGCGCTGTAGAGGTTGACGTACAGGGCACTGTCGTCGGCCCTGCGGAAGAACACCGAGTCCTGGTACTTGGTGGCGCTCTCCATCCCGGTGCCCTCGCAGCACGTCGTCCCGGCCTTCGGGGTGTAGTCGCGCACGTGGCCCGGCACCAGCCCGATGAAGTACGTGACGAGGGGTTTCTCCGCGTCCGCCCGGTCCTGCTTGGAGCCGAGGATCTGGTTGTACAGAGCGCGCTCGTAGTAGTCCATGTACTTCGGGTCCTGCTCGTGGAAGAACAGCATCCGGCTGAGCTTGAGCATGTTGTACGCGCAGCACGTCTCGGCGTTGGTCTCGCTCAACGTGCCGGCGATGCTGCGTGGCGCCCGCCAGAACTCGACGGTGCTGGTCCCACCGATGCTGTACATCCGGGTCGGCACCACCATGCCCCAGAAGTTGCGCGCCGCGGTGAGGTACCGCTGCTCGCCGGTCTGGTCGTACAACCGGACGAGGCCGGTGAGGATCGGGATGTGCTGGTTGGCGTGCAGGTTGGTGAGGATGTCCCGGTCGGCGGCGCACGCGTCGATGAGCCGGTCCAGGTCGAACAACCGCGCCAGGGCCAGGTGCTCGGCGCGGCCGGTGATCGCGTGCAGATCGCAGATCGCCTCGACCAGACCGCCGAACTCGCCGCTGGAGAAGAGCCCCCACATCCGCTGTCGGGTGCTCACCGGAAGTTTGGACAGCCGCGAGTACATCCAGTCGCAGATCCCGGCGGCGAGGTCCAGCGCCCGCTCGTCGTTCGTGCTGCGGTACGCGTCCAGGACCCCCCGCAGGATCTTGTCCGCGGTGTAGTACGGCGCCCAGACCCTGGTGTAGTCGCCCCTGGTCATCGACTCCAGCGTGATGAACTGCGTCTCCGGGTACGCGGCGAGGAAACCCGGATGGCTGGGCCCGCCCCAGGTGCGGCGCACGGTGGCGTGCCGGCCGTGGCCCGACGTGTCGATGAGCACGCCGCCGCTGGTCTTGTCACACGGGTACGACGCCAGGTCGCCGCGGCCCGCCGACGACTTCGCGGCCCGGATCTCCTGCAACCCGGTCAGCTCCGCCTGGGTCAGGGCCCGGGACCAGATGTTGACGTCGTCGAAGGCGCCGGAGAAGACCGGGTCACCCGGGTAGTTGGAGCGCCCGAGCCAGTTGTTGCGCAACGGGCCGAGCACCGCCGGGTTGAGGGTCATGCCGGTGTTCACGCCGACGACGACGCCGTCGACGTACAACGTTGCGGTCGTGCCGCTGATCGTCACCGCCAGGTGGCTCCAGGTGTTCAACGGCAGCGGCGTTCGCCCGTTGACGGCCTGCTCACCGCCGGCGCCGCTGGTGGTGATGGCGAACCGGGGCACGCCGGTGTCGGTGCGGGCGGCGAGGTAGAGGTAGCGGCTGGTGTCGTTGCCGAAGTCGAAGACCCGCGCCCAGTTGGTCTCGTGGGTCGGACGCACCCAGAGGGAGATGGTGATGGCCGCCGCGTTGCCCAGGACGGTGGCCGGCAGGTCAAGGTACCGGTACGAGCCGCGGACGTGCTCGACCCCCCGGCTGAAGCGACCCTTCCCTCTGAGGATCACCGGATCGGCGCGTAGGGCATCCCGTACCTCGACCAGCGCACCGACCATGTGACGGATCCGCTTGGCGTACTCGTGGTCTCCGGTGCTGGCGTACAACTGCGACAGCATGGTCAGGAAGTGCCCGGTGTAGTGCCCGCGCAGGTTCCCGTTCGCCTCACCGTCGAGTCCCTCCCAGCCGCCGGGCGCCACCGCGTCGTCGGTGGGTAGCCCGGCGTTGGCCCGGAAGACCTGCAGCAGCCGGTCCACCCGGTACTTGCGGGCATACCGGATCATCAACTCGCGCTTGGCCGAGAACACACTTCCCTTGGCCAGTGCCACGTCGCCCAACCCGAACGGCCGTACCGCCCATGCGGCCGGCGCCGCCGGGGCGGCGGGGACAGCCATCGGCGCCGCCGCCGCGGACCCCGCGGCGACCGAGCCGACCGCCGGCGCCGCCAGCACCAGCGCGCCGGCCCGTAGGAAGTCCCGCCGGTCGATGTTCGGTGCCATGCGCTCCCCATTTCCGCGAACCCGAGAAACTTTCCGGCATAGTGTTAGCGCTCACATCGACATGCGCAAGTAGGCAACGGCCATGGTCGCGGCAACCTGTTCGTCACGCTCGGTGGTGAGATGGTCGGCCACCATGCCAGACTTGGAACCGTGGATCGCGGGCCCGGCTGGCAATGGACGAAGGTTTCGGTCATCCACCCGCCCGGGGCCGACAGCCCGGCGGGAAAGCAATGCACCGGTGACATCCACTCCTACGTCTACCGGCACCACCGGACATGACATCGGTCGTGTCGGCGACCCGGCGATCACAGCCGGGTGGGTCACCCCGGCACCGCCGTTCCGGTCGATAACCCGGTCCCGGTTCCCGCGGGCCTCCACTGTGGTGGGAGACCGGGGCCCGGTGGAGGCGGGAAGGCGAGGGGGGCCGAAGCAGTGATCCCGGCCCCCGACATCAGCTGACCGACGCTGAGCCGTTACGGCGAGGTGACAGCGGCTGGATACGCCGACACCACAGCGGCGGCGAACCGGGCGGGAGACACTGGGTGCGGGCCCGGTTCGCCGGGGGGCCGGATCAGACGGGTGAGCGAAGGGACCTGACAGGTGCTGGACGTGAGTACCACCATGTGGCTGGCGACGATCGGCCTGGTCGTCGCGCTGCTGGCCGTTGACCTGGTGCTGGCCGCCGTTCGGCCGCACGCGGTCGGGTTCCGCGAGGCCGTCGCCTGGTCGCTGTTCTACATCGCCGTCGCGATCGGCTTCGGGCTGGTCTTCGCCGCCCAGGCCGGCGGCGACTACGGCACCCAGTACTTCGCCGGCTACATCGTCGAGAAGAGTTTGTCGGTGGACAACCTCTTCGTCTTCGTCATCATCATGACGACCTTCGCGGTGCCCGAGGAACACCAACACAAGGTCCTCACCTTCGGCATCATCCTCGCCCTCATCATGCGGGCGATCTTCATCGCGGTCGGCGCGGCACTGCTGAACCTGTTCTCGTTCATGTTCCTGATCTTCGGCCTGCTGCTGATCTACACCGCGGTGCAGCTCTACCGCCACCGCGACGAGGACCCGGAGGTGCAGGACAATATCCTCGTCCGGGCTACCCGGCGCATCCTGCCGGTGACCGACGAGTACGTCGGCGGCAGGTTGGTCACCCACCTCGACGGGCGGCGGGCGGTCACACCCCTGTTCGTGGTGCTGATCGCGATCGGCAGCACCGACCTGCTGTTCGCCCTCGACTCGATCCCGGCCGTGTTCGGCGTCACCGAGGAGGCGTACATCGTCTTCGCCGCGAACGCGTTCGCGCTGCTGGGCCTGCGGGCCCTGTACTTCCTCGTCAAGGGCCTGCTCGACCGGCTCGTCTACCTCTCCACCGGCCTGGCGCTCATTCTGGCTTTCATCGGCGTCAAACTGGCGCTGCACTGGGCGCACGTCGACATCGACGAGCGGGTACCCGAGATCCAGACCGACGTGTCCCTGATCGTCATCGTGACGGTGCTGACCATCACCACGGTGGCCAGCCTCGTGAAGGTACGCCGCGACCCGGACGCCCGGGCACACGCCGGCTCGCTCCGCGCCCACGAACGGCGTACCACCGACGCCGCGCCACCCCGGTAGTAGAACGACGCCGCCCGACCCGGTAGTAAGACCCAGCCGACGGGTCGGCAGGGCAGGGGGCAGCACCGCCTACGCGGGCAACTGGCGGCGACCTTGCGGGAGCCGACCCTGGCCGGACCGGCAGAGCGCCGATCCGTTTCATGCCGGGGTACAGAGTGGCGTGCCGGTACGACAAGGGCCCCGCCGTCCGGCGGGGCCCTTGACACGTTCCTCAAGGTCAGGCGTAGGCCCTGAAACCGAAACGTGAGCCGTAAACCGACTCGTTCCAGAGGAATTCAACGCGGTAGGTCGTGCCGTCTGAAACGTTGCTGGCGATGACGATCTCGAGGGCCGCGGTGTCCCCGTTGTAGCGCTTCCAGGTGTTGCAGGTGCCGGCCCGGACGAAGCAGACCCGGACGTTACCAATGGGAGCCTGGCTGGTGCTTGTCTCGGCCCAACCGAAATTGATGTCTCGGCAGTTCCTGGTCGTGGTGTACGTCGGCGACGCACTGGTCCCCCGGAAGGCCGTCGCGCTCCAGCTCCGCAGGTTGTCGAAGGCGATACACGCCGCGGCCTGCGCCGGCTGGGCGGCAACTGCCTGGATCCCCATAATGGACGCGGCTGCCATCATGAGACCGGACAGAGACAAGGCAAAGCGGTTCTTTCATAAACACCCCGTGGTAAGTGATGTACCCGAATCCCGGCCCCGCCGGATTCCTGCACCGCTGGGCCGGGTACGACGCCAGCGACCTTACCCGGTCGCGCCGCGTCACCTCATGTCACACTGTGCGTGTGCGGTCCGCTATGGACACCGGTGCCGCACGTCCAACTACCGGTACGGGCGGCGCCGAGGTGCCGGCACCGCCCGGATGACCGATCGGGCAACCGCTACCGGGCGCGCGTCCCGGGCCGACCGCCACACGCGTAGCCACAGGTGGCCGTGGTGGCGAACTGGGCGAAGTGGGGGCGGCTCGCGCCACCGAAGGCGGTGAACTCGCCGCCCACCGCGATCGTGCGCAGGCTGGCGTTGGCGTTCATCGTGAGCACTCCCCATTTGCCGTTGCTGCGGGGGTTCCAGTCGAGCAGCCAGCCGTTGGACGCGTCCAACGCCATCAGTTTCGGCTGGCTGCGCAGCGTCGCCGGGCACCAGGACGTCGCGGTCCGGGACGGTCGCGGGCACGCGACGGTGAAATGCCCACCGGCGTAGACCGCCCCGCGCAGATAGGTGATCGCCTGCACGTCGCCGTCCGTGACGGTGCTCCAGGCAAGCCCACCGTCGGCGCGGTACGCGGCTACCCGACCACCGACACCGGCCAGCCCCGCGTACACCCGGTCCGCGGTGATGGTGAGGGCGAAGGCCGGGTACGGGGTGACCGGGCGGAAACCCGCGTCCAACAACCCGTCACCCAGCCTCAGCGCGGCGAGCCGGGCGGTGCCGTCGGCGCCGTTGAGGCGCCGGAACGCGCCGCCGACGTACAGCCGGTTACCGGCCACCGCCAATGTCTTCACCTGTCCGTCGGCGTCCCCGCGGAAGCCGGCGTCGGAGGTGCCGTCGGCCAACCGGAACGCCGCCAGGTTGCGCGCCGGACGACCGTCCACGGCGCTGAAACTGCCGCCCAGATACAGCCATCCGCCATCGGTGGCGAACGCGTACCCGGTGCCCTGCAGCGTGTGCCGGAACGGGCCGACGGCGCCGGTCGTCAGACCCACGCTGGCCAGGCCGGCGCGGGGCTGCCCGCCCACGGTGGTGAACTTGCCGCTGACGTACAGCGACGACCCGGCCCGGGCGAGAGTCAGGACGGTGCCGTTGGTGGCCGGCGCCCAGGGCAACAAGGCCCCGGTACGGGCGTCCAATGCGGCCAGTCTCTTGCGTGGCACCAGTCGCCCGTCGACGATGGCGTTCCGGAAGCTGCCACCCAGGTACACCGTGGAACCGACGTACGCGCTGGTGTACACCAGGCCATCGAAGCCGACCGCGCGGGCCGGCGCCGCGGAGACCAGCGGCGTGGCGGCGACGGCAGCGGCGGGGGTGCCCGCCACCGCCAGCACGGCGGCGAGCGCGGCGGCGAGCAATAGTCCCGGGTGGCGCCAGCGTGGGTGGCCGCGGCGGGCAGTCGAGTCACAAGGCATGGATGCGACGATAAGTTGATCGGCGCGGTTTGCTGGCCACATGCGCGAGGTACCCCCTAAAGTGCGAGGACGCCGACCCGCGCGTCAGGCCGTTTCGCGCGTCAGGAGGGTTCGCGCGTCAGGGAGAGTTGCCGCGAAGACCGCCGCCCACTCGACGTCGTCCGTGCTCCTGGCGTGCCGGCGGATCAACCCCTCGTCGACGAGGGCTTCAGGCGTCCCGCAGCCGCCTGGGTCAGCCGGCGGCCAACGCCTTGACCCGTGCGGTGACGTCGGCGTTGTCGAGCGGGCCACGGCCGAGCACCTTGCCGGAGGCGTCGATCAACGCGTACGTGCTCTGCTGGGTGACCTTGAAATGCCGGTAGACCGCGCCCTGCTCGTCGGCGAGGTGGGTCATGTTCTGTAGCTTGAAAAGCTTCACGAACTCGTTCATCTCAGGCACTTTGTCCATCCCGGCCACGCCGAGGACGGTCACCTTTCCCCGGTAGGTGTCGGCCAGCCCGCGTACCGTCTCCGCCTGCCCGGCGCAGGTGGAACACCACGGGGCCCAGAACCACAGCAGGGCCGGCTTACCGGCCAACGACGCCCCGTCGAACGTGCCACCGGCCAGCGCCGGCGCGCTGAACGACGCCGGGGCCGGGGCGGCGCTGACGACGGCATCCCCCGCGGGCGAGGACCCGGCCGGCCCCCCGGGGGAGGATCCAGCTGCCCCCGTGGGCGGGGACCCGGTGGACCCGCACGCCGCTACCATGAGCAGCGACAGAACGATCCCGACGAGGCTGACTGCCCGGACCCGCACAGCGCCCCTCTTTCCTCCCGTGGAGGCCGCACGTCCGGCACGGACGCGCGAACCCCGATGATCGCCGGGCCGGCTCGGTCACCATGCCCCCGGCACTGGCGGGCGACCACGACCGTGACGGCGCCGTTCCCGGCGTGACGCCATCGGCATCGACCGTACTTCACCCGGACGACGCGGTCGGTGAGCTGGCCGCCGGTGAGCTGACCTCCGGTGAGCTGGCTTACGGACCGGGCCGGCATCATCGGG
This sequence comes from Catenuloplanes sp., assembly GCA_036386695.1. Classification (GTDB taxonomy): domain Bacteria; phylum Actinomycetota; class Actinomycetes; order Mycobacteriales; family Micromonosporaceae; genus DASVVF01. Next base: position 9,492 of record DASVVF010001104.1, read on the forward strand.
CATGCTGGCGGGTGCGCACCCGGGACAACGCGAGATGGAGGGCACTCGTGGGCGGACGCCACATACTGCCGCGGCTACCGGCCAATGGCCCGAGCCGGTCTGCCGGCCGGGTTTCGCCGGCGGGTGAACCGGCCGCCGCCGGGTCACCGGGTGGGCCTGTCGGCCGGGGCGAGTACGCCGGCGACCTGGCCGGTCCACCGGCCCGGTTGGTCGGCTGAGATGGGCGAGACGCCGTTGGCGCTGGCGGTGGCCGCCGGGATGCTCGCCGCGGTCAACCCGTGCGGGTTCGCGCTGCTGCCGGCCTACCTGTCGCTGCTCGTCCTCGACGATGCCGCGCCGGGTCGGTTCGGCGGCATCACCAGGGCGTTGAGCGCCACCGCCGCGATGACCCTCGGGTTCGTCGCCGTTTTCGGCCTGTTCGGGTTGGTCCTGGCGCCGGTCGCGGGGCAGATCCAGCGGCACCTGCCCTGGTTCACCGCCGGGCTCGGTGTCCTGCTCGCGGCGATGGGCGTCTGGCTGCTCACCGGCCGTACCCTGCCGGGACTGCGCCTACCCGTACCCGGGCAGGCCGCGGTGACCCGGTCCTGGCCGTCGATGGTGGCCTACGGGGTGGCGTACGCGGCCGCGTCGCTGAGCTGCACCATCGGACCGTTCCTGGCGATCGTGGTCGCCAGCGCCCGCGCCGGCTCCGCCGTCGAGGGCGTCGCCCTGTTCGTCGCGTACGCCGCCGGCATGGGACTGGTCGTCGGAGCGGCCGCCCTGGCCGTCGCGGTGGCCCACCAGTCGCTGCTCGGCCGGGTGCGCCGGCTCGCCCCGGTGATCTCCCGGCTGGCCGGGGTCCTGCTGCTGGCCGCCGGCGCGTACATCGCCTACTACGGCTGGTATGAGATCCGGCTGCTGCGCGGCCGCGCACCCGACGATCCGGTGATCAACGCCGCCGGCGACGTCCAACGGTGGCTCGCCACCACCGTCGACAGCGTCGGCGCACCGGCCCTGGCGGCCACCTGCGCGGTTCTGCTGGCCGCCGGTGTCGGCCTGGCCGCGGCGCGGCGGCGCACCCGCGAACCCGCCGACAACCCGCCCTGAAACCGCTCCCGGTCGGGCGCGCGTCAGGCGGGGCCGGCGGTGCTGGCGCGCTCCGGGTCGGCGCCGGCCGTCGTGGAGCGGGCGTCGCCGTGACCGCCGTGCCAGTCGAGGACCAGCAGGCAGGCGTCGTCGGGCAACGTGGGCCCGGCGACGGTCAGGACGGTGTCCCCGAGCAGCCGGACCACCTCGCGGGGGTGCAGGCCGGTCAGCTCCGGCAACCGGGCGGGCAGGTCGATCGCGGCGGCGCGGCGTTCCATCATGCCGTCGGTGAACAACACCAGCCGGTCGCCGGGCCGCAACGGGACCTCGGTGGCACGGTACGTCTCGTGGCGCAACACCCCGAACGGGCGGTCCACCGGCAGCACCAGAGGCGCCACGACCGCGTCGCGCACCAGCAGCGGCGCCGGATGACCGGCATTGACCATGGACAGCACGGCGGTACGCAGGTCCAACCGGCCGACCAGCCCGGTGGCGAAGGTGAACCCGCCCGGAGCGTTCTCGATCAGCGCCCGGTTCGCGGCGTGCGCCTGTTCCAGCAGGGTGCAGCCGTGACGTCGGGTGTTGCGCAGGCTGCCGACACACAGCGTCGCGGTCAACGCGCTGTGCACGCCGTGGCCCACGGCGTCGGTGACACTCAGGTGCAGCAGGTCCCGGGCCAGGCTGTAGTCGAAGGTGTCCCCGCCGATGCTGGCGGCCGGCTCCAGCCTCGCCGCCAGGGTGTAGGAGTCGGCCTCGCTCGAGAACGAGGCCGGCAGCAGCCGCCGCTGGATCTCGGCGGCCAGGGTGAACGGAGTCGTCCGCTGCCCCCACTCGAACAGGTCGGTGTGCCGCCGGTTCGCGATGATCACGTAGGCCAGGGCGTGGCCGGCGGCCTCGATGTCGGCGCGCATCTGCCGGTCGGGCACCTCGGGCAGCACCAGCTCGAGCACGCCGATGGCGTCCCCGCG
>DASVVF010001105.1:0-2599 GCA_036386695.1 Catenuloplanes sp.
ACCGAGGTTGTACGTCGGCGGCAGCTCCGCCACGAACTGCTTGGCCGCCTCCTGGGCGGCCTCGATCCGGCTCGGCGTGACGTCGCTGGCCTCCATCGACAGCGACACGTCGATGGCGAGCATGATGGTGGCCCGTTCCAGCGGCTCCTCGGTGTCCACCGACGGGCGCGCCATCGCGGCGCCCAGAGCGGCCAGGCTGAGCAGGAACGCGGCGGCGGCCGCGTGCCGACGCCAGCCCAGGCCCTTCGGGGCGAGGGTGCGCAGCAGGTCGACGTTGGTGAACCGCAGCGCGTAGGAACGACGGTGGAACTGCCGCCACACGTAGGCGGCGGCGACGGCGAGAACGGGCAGCAGCGCCAGCAGCCACCACGGTTCCATGAATCGGATCATGATCTGTCCCTTCCGGGCCGGCTGGCATCGGCGGGCCGCATCGCGTCGGTCGGCCGGATCGCGTCGGTCGGCCCACTCACGTCGGCCGCCCGGAACGTCGTCCCGCGGGTGCGGGCATGGCGCTGGGCGGCCACGAACCGGACCATGTCCAGCAGCCAGTCCGAGTCGGTGCGCAACCTGAGGTGGGCGGCGCCGGCCGCCCGCAGCGCGTACGCGATCGCGGCGCGCTGGGCGGAGGCCGCCTCGGCGTACCGGCGGCGCAGCTTGGGGTTGGCGGTCTGCACCTCGTGCAGCTCACCGCTCTCCGGGTCGACCAGGGTGAGCACGCCGACGTCGGGCAGCTCCAGTTCCCGCGGATCGACCACCTCGATGGCCAGCACCACGTGCCGCACGCCCAGCTTGCGGATCGGGCGCGACCAGGTCTCCGGTGGCATGAGAAAGTCCGAGATGACCACAGCGACGCCACGCCGGCGCGGCGGCCGGTTCAGCATGTCGACCAGCGCGCCGAGGTCGCTGCGGCCGGAGCGGATCGGGGTACGGGCGATCGCCCGCAGCAGTCCGTGCGCCTCCTTACGCCCGGAGCGGGCCGGCATCCGCTGGATGGCCGCGCCGTCGGAGCCGTCGCCGGTGCCCACCACCGCACCGATCCGGTTGCCGCCGCGCACCGTCAGGTGCGTCATGGCCGTCGCGGCGGCCACCACCAGGTCACGCTTGAGCCACTGCGCGGTGCCGAAGTCCAGGCTGGCCGACAGGTCGACCGCCAACCACGTCTCCAGCTCCCGGTCGGCGATCGTGCGCCGCACGTGCGGCACGGTGGTGCGGGCGGTCACCGGCCAGTCCATCCGCCGCACGTCGTCGCCGGGACGGTACTCCCGGGACTCCCCCGCCTCGCTTCCCGGGCCGGGCAGCAGGCCGACGTAGTCGCCCTGCAGCAGCCCGTCGAGCTTCCGGGTGACCAGCAACTGCAGCCGGGACAGCACCGCCTCCGCGCGGGCGTCGCCCGCCTCCAGCGGCCCGGGTGGACCGGCCGGCTGTCCGGGTTGACCCGCCGGCTGCGCGCGTTGACCCGCCGGTTTCCGGAACATCACGGCCGTCCGGGCCACACGCCCGCCTGCTGGCCGGCCGGCGACGATGGCACCCCGGCGGGCACCGGCCCGCCGCCGGGGTTGCCGCCCGGCGGGTGCGCCCCCATCGGGCCGGGGCCGGACTGGCCGGGCCCCATCGGGCCGGAGCCGGGTTGCCCTGGCCCCATCGGGCCGGGTCCCATCGAGCCGGGTCCCATCTGGTTGGCCGCGACACCCTGGCGGGGAGCCACCGACGGCATCGGCACGGTGTGCATGATCCGGGCCACGATGTGGTCGGCCGGGATGTCGTCGGCGAGGGCGTCGTAGCTGAGTACCAGGCGGTGTCGCAGGATGTCCGGGGCGATGTCCTGCACGTCCTGCGGCAGGGCGTAGTCACGCCCGCGCAGCAGGGCCAGCGCCCGGCTGGCGCGCACGATCCCCAACGAGGCCCGGGGGCTGGCGCCGTACTGGATCAGCTGGGCGACGTCCGGCATGCCGTGCTCGGCGGGGGCGCGGGTGGCCAGGACCACCCGGACGGTGTAGTCGACCAGCGCATTGTGGACGAACACCTGGTCGGCCTTGCGCTGCAGGGCGAGCAGGTCGGCCGGGCTGAAGATCACCGTCGGCTCGGGGGCGCGGACACCCATCCGGTAGACGATCTCCCGTTCCTCGACGTCGGTCGGATAACCGACCAGGATCTTCATCAGGAACCGGTCGCGCTGGGCCTCGGGCAGCGGGTAGACGCCCTCCTGCTCGATCGGGTTCTGGGTGGCCATGACCACGAACGGGTCCGGCACCGAGTGGGTCTGTCCACCGATCGACACCTGATGCTCGGCCATCACCTCCAGCAGCGCCGACTGCACCTTGGCGGGCGCCCGGTTGATCTCGTCGGCCAGCAGGAAGTTGACGAACACCGGGCCGAGCTCGACGTCGAACTTCTCGGTCGACTGCCGGTAGATCCGGGTGCCGACGATGTCGGCCGGCACCAGGTCGGGGGTGAACTGCACGCGGGAGAAGGTGCCGCCGACGACCTTGGCCAGGGTCTCCACGGCGAGCGTCTTGGCCACGCCGGGACCGCCCTCGAGCAGGCAGTGACCGCGGGCGAGCAGGTCGGCCGGGCTGAAGATCACCGTCGGCTCGGGGGC
>DASVVF010001106.1:0-2497 GCA_036386695.1 Catenuloplanes sp.
CGCCCGGGCGGGCCCGGTGCTACCGGTTGTCGGCTACCAGGTCAGGACCAGCAGTGAGACGCCCTGGCGGGGCAGCTGGGTACGCACGGTCGCGGTGCCGTCGGTGACCGGCACCGACACCGGCGCCCCGATCGTCTGCAACATCCCGGCCGCGCGCAGCTCGGTGAGCTGGGCCGCCGTCGGGGTCGCCGGCGACCCCATCCGCTGCCACGCGGTGTACGCGTTGCTGTGCTCGTCGTCGATGCGGTACTCGGTCAGTCGCATCCCGCCGGCCGCACCGGCCGGCAGCCCACGCAGCGGAACGGTGATCGCGGCGTCCGGCCCGGGCACGTCGTCGTCGTGGTAGTTCCAGGCGAGCACGGACAACTGCCGGTCGTCCAGCGCCGCCATCGCGGTGACATCCGGCTGGGCCCCGCGCACCCCACTGGCCAGCATCGTGTCCAGCGGGATCTCGTGGGTGCTGGTGACGGCGAGCCGCTCGCCGGTCATCTTGCCCATCATCCGGAACGTGTTGAAGGCCGGCACGTTGATCCCGCCCTCGGTGGACATCACCCGGAAGCCGGCGAAGATGGGCTGGTCCTCGAACTCGAACGACCAGGTCACCGCCCCTTCCAGGTTGACCCCGTGCCGGTCGGCCAACTGGTGCTTGCGGGCGAAGCTCGCGGCGGTGTAGCTGGCGAAGTGGGCCTTGTTGCGGTAGGCGTTCTGCGGGTAGACCGCCGCGGAGCAGGCCGCGCAGCCGTCCGGGTCGGACTCCCCCAGGACGATCGGCTTCGACTTGTACTCCGGGAACGACGCGATCGTCCGGAAGCCGTCGTTGGTCACCCGCAGGTGGTTGGAGATGCCCATCCGCACGTGCCCGTTGACGTACGTCGGGGAGCCCTTGGGGTGGAACGCGGTGAAGTCGGTCTTGGTGCCGATCTGGCCGGTGGCGTAGTTGGTGCCGCGCGCGGTGTGGGTCAGGAAGTCACGCATCCAGGTGCCACCGGAGCCCTGCGCGTCCGGACCGCCGACCTTCGCCGTCGGTAGGGCACGCAGCACGCCGTCGATGGCGTAGTCGTGCAGCTTGTGGAACTCCGCCGGGGTGCCCTGCCAGTAGGCCTTGGCCTGGTTCGGCTCGTTCCAGACCTCCCAGTACCACTGCTCCACCTCGGCCTTGCCGTACCGCTCGACGGAGTGCTTGACCCACTGGTAGACCAGTTCGCGCCACTTGTCGTAGTCCTTGGGCGGGTACGCCCAGCCGGTGTAGATGTCGCTGTACGGGTCGCCCGGCTTCCAGTTGTGCTGGTACGGCTCCGGCCGGGTCGACAGCGCCTTGGGCATGAACCCGATCTGGGCGAACGGCCGCACGCCGTTCTCCAGGTAGGTGTCGAAGATCCGGTCGACGATGGTCCAGTCGTAGATCGGCCGCCCCTGGGCGTCCTCGGTGTACATGTTGGTCGAGCCCCACTTCAGCCCCGGGGTGCCGTCGCCGGTGACCATCATGCTGTGCGCCCGGAAGTACTCCGGGGCCGCGCCGAGCCCGCCGATGTCGCCGAGCAGCTTCTTGCCGTCCGGCATGTAGGCGTAGTTGGGCTCGTCCGCCCCGAAGAAGCGGTAGATCGGCTTGAGCGGGCCCCGGGTGGCCGCGGCGTCGACGTTGATGGTGACCGGTAGCGCCGCTCCGGTGACCGGGGTGCCGAAGGCGCGGAACTCGAACAGGCTGGCCCAGGTGCCGGCGGGTAGCCCGGTGACGGTGACGCGCACGTAGCGGGCCCGGGCGGTGAAGGTGTCCGTCCGGTCCTTGGCGCTGCTGGTGCTGGCGGTCTGGTCCACCGCGGTGGTCCAGGTGGCGGCGTCGCTGGACACCGAGATCCGGTACCGGTAGTTGCGGGCGAACTCCCAGGACACCTGGGTGCTGGTCAGATCCGCCGCGGTGCCGAGATCGACCTGCCACCAGTGACCGAGGGCCCCGTTGGCGGCGCACCAGCGGGTTGTCGGGCTGCCGTCATTGCCCAACGCGGCGGACCGACCGGTCTGCGCCGAGTCGGCGGTCGCCGGGCGCCCTGCCGCCAGGTCCGTCGCGGCCTGCGCCGGCGCGGCGTTGAGCCCGACCGCCAGCGAGGCCAGTAATCCGGCCACCACCGTCGCCGCGCTCAGCCGACCGGCTGTCCATCGTCGCCTCAAGCCCATCCTCAGCTCCTCAGCCCGTCGAGATCGGGACACCGGCCGGTCCCGCAGCAGGTCAACCGATGTCCCGCGCGGTGACCGGTCGGCCACCGCGGCGTTCCGCGTCAAGCTATAGAGAAGTTTGAATTTGCGCAATCATGTCCGGCAATGTGTCACCTGGTCGACGCGGACGGGGGGACCGAACAGGCCCGGCCCCCGGGGCGTGCCGGCGCGGCGGCCGCCGGCGGGGTATCCGCCGTTGGCCGCCGCACCGGACGATCGCTCAGGACCCGTCGACGCTCACCCCGCTGCGACGGCGGCGGGCGGTCGCGAACAACGCCACCCCGGC
>DASVVF010001107.1:0-3641 GCA_036386695.1 Catenuloplanes sp.
CCTCCCCGGGATCGGACCGCCCGCACCACCAAAGCTTCCTGCGAGCACGGAGGGCACGGCATGGCGACGATGCACACCCCGCCCTCGCAACCCCAGTCGCACAGCTTCGCCCGGCCGAGCTGGACCTGTCGGGACTGCCAGCAACCCTGGCCATGCCCGCAACGGCGGACTCTGCTGCTCGCCGAGGCACACACCGAGTCACCCGTCGCGGTCAGCTTGTTCCTGGCGGGCTGCCTGTTCGACGCCCTCCGGGATCAGCCCACCGGCGACGCAGGCACCTTCTACGCGCGGTTCCTCGGATGGCTGCGCACCGCACGCGTGCACCAAGCGCCGCACGCGGACGCCGCATTAATGAGCCCCATCAACCCTCGCCAGGTTCCACGCCCCTCGTCCGACCTAGCCCATGTGCGGAGGAATCCATGAACATGGCTCTTCCCGTCCTTCAGTCCTGGGACACGGCGCCGCAGGACATCAGCGTCGAGCACGCGCACTCGATCATGCAGTCGCACCTGCGCTGCCACACGAACACGTGTCAGCAGCGCCGGACGGCACGCGACCTGCTCGTGCGTGAAGGGCGCCTGGTCATCGCCGGAATGCCGCAACCTGAAAGGGCTTCCGCATGACCAGCCCCCTTCGCCACACCCTCGTTCGGGCGCTCACCGCCCTCGGCGCATCGGCGTTGACGCTCACCGCGTGTACCCAGCCCCACCCCGCAAGCCTCGAACACACCGACCGGATCACGCCTTCCGCCGCGACCGCACCACCATCCGCGTCGGTACCCCCGTCAGCCGGTGACAGGCTGCGGCACCTCGCCGACACGATCACCGCCCAACCCGGGGACACCAAAGACCCACACACGCACCGCTACAGCTACCTGCGTACCCAAAGCTGGGACCGGGCCACCGCCGAGGTCGCCCGCACCGACGAAACGTGGTGGCGGGCCGCCGACGGCACCGGCCGCGCCGTCACCCGCCGCCTGCCGGCCCGCCGGGACCTGACCCGAATGCCCACCGCCGCCGAGCAACGCCAACTCGCCGCAGCCGAGGCCAGCACCGACCAGTACCCCGACCGAGGCCGCCTCAGCGGCATCCTCGCCGAACCGCTACCCACCGACCCCGGCGTCCTGACCGCGAAACTGTTCGAGCACCAACCAGCCGACACCGGCCCCCAAGCGCTGCTCTGGGCGTTCTGCGACCTGGCCCGCTACCACTACCTCGACCGCGACGTGCGCGCGGCGTCCCTGCGCGTCCTGGCCACCATCGACGGCCTGACCTACGCCGGTGAAACCCGCGACCTCGCCGGACGTACCGCACTGGCGTTCCGCCTCGACAGCGCCAACAACCGCGACACGATCCTGCTCGACCCCCGCACCGGGCGCCTGCTCGCGCGCACGCAGAACGTGACCACCAGCCCACCGGCGTTGTTCACCCACGCCGTCTTCCTCGACGCCGACCGGGTCGCCCGGCCCGGCGAGGTACCCGCCCCGTAACGCCAGCCGTGCGGCCCCCGCCATTCGACACGCCATCAACGCCTCGCTGTGAACCCGTTGACGGACTCCGCGCACCTTCGGCGCGGATCTTCACCAGAGGAGACCACAATGACCATCACGCAGGGCAGCGACACAACTGTGCAGCCAGCCTCCCCCGACTATCAGGATCGGCCGCCCGCCGTGCGGGCGGCGCAAGCTCTGCTTGTCACGTTGGGACTGCGAGCTGACAGTGACCACACGCAGCGCACGGCGGAACGCATGGTCGCCTCCTACCGGGAGTTGCTGACGCCGCGGCCATTCGACGCCACCACGTTCTCCAACGACGAGCAGCACCAAGACCTAGTCCTGAGCCGAGGCGTGCCGTTCACCTCTCTGTGCACGCACCACGTGCTGCCGTTCGTCGGCACGGCCACGGTGGGATACCGACCCGGCACACGCCTGCTCGGCCTGTCGAAGCTGGCCCGGGTGGTGGAGATGTTCGCGTGCCGGCTCCAGGTCCAGGAGGACATGACCCAACAGATCGCCAGTTGGTTGAGCCTCATGCTCGAGGACCACGGCGGCATCGGGGTCATCGTGACCGCCGAGCACCTGTGCATGACCGTCCGGGGCGTCCGGGCGCACGGCGCCTCCACGGTGACGACTGCCTGGCGGGGGCGGCTCGCTGAGGATCCTGCCGCCCGCGCCGAATTCGTCGCGCTGGCGGGCCGGTGACCGCGATGAGCCGACAGAACCCGTACCGCGACCTCCTGGCGCCGGTCGTCCGGCACGCCGTGGCCATCGTGTCTGGTGGGATGGACAGCACCGTGCTGGCCTACCTGCTGCACCGCAGCGGGGCAACGCTGACGATGCTGTCGTTCGACTACGGCCAGCGCCACCGCGCCGAGCTTGCATACGCAAGTCGGACCGCGCTGACTCTCGGCGCCACACACCATGTGGTCGACCTGACCGGCCTTGTCGGCCTCCTGGCGGGCTCCGCGCTGACCGACACCAGCGTGGAGGTCCCGGACGGGCACTACACGGACACCTCCATGCGCGCCACCGTCGTACCGAATCGTAACGCGATCATGCTCGACATCGCGGTCGCGCAGGCGGTGGCCGTGGGCGCGGACGCGGTCGCGTTCGGCGCCCACGCCGGTGACCACCCCATCTACCCCGACTGCCGGCCCGAATTCCTGCGCGCTTTTCAGGCTACGGCGCAGCTCGGCAACGAGGGCTTTGCCCACCCCGATCTGCATGTCGCGGCGCCGTTCATCGACATGACCAAGGCCGACATCGCCGGAATCGGAGCGCAGCTTGGGGTGCCGTTCGCCGACACGTGGTCGTGTTACAAGGGCGCTGCCGTTCACTGCGGCACGTGCGGCACCTGTGTAGAGCGCCGAGAGGCGTTCGCGGTCGCCGCCGTGCCGGACCCCACCGAGTACGCCTCAGCGGGGGTGAGCTGAGTGCACCGCATCGGCAAACAGTTCCGATTCGAGGCGGCGCATTCGCTGCCCGACCTGCCACAGGGGCACAAGTGCGCCCGCCCGCACGGGCACAGCTACACCGTCGAGGTTACCCTCGTCGCCGACGGCGAGCTGACCGGTCCGGGGTTCGTGGTCGACTTCGCCGACCTCGCGCCGCTGGGCACCCACCTGAACGCCGAGCTGGACCACCGCGACCTCAACACCGTGCTGCCGGTGGCGCCGACGAGTGAGAACGTGGCCGCGCACCTGTACCGGTGGTGCACCGCGAATCTGGCCCTGCCGGTCGGGGTGCGGCTGGAAAAGGTTCGGGTGTCGGAGACGGCGTCCACGTTCGCCGAGTACGCCCCGATGCTGCCATGACCGCCCCCACGACCCTGCGCCCCTTGCTGGTCGCAGAGACGTTCGGGCCGACGTTTCAGGGCGAGGGGCCGAGCGCGGGCCAACAGGCGATGTTCGTGCGGCTGTCGCGGTGCAACCTTTCCTGCCCCGGCTGTGACACCCCGTTCACCTGGGACACGACGCGGTTTGACCTGCGGATACACACGAGCCGGCGGACCCCGGAGGCGGTCGCCGCGTGGGCGTTGGCGGCATCGACGCCTTTGGTGGTGATCACCGGCGGTGAACCGTTGCTGCAACAGGAGCCACTGCTCCCGCTGGTGACCACGCTGACCGAGGCTGGGCGGCGGGTA
>DASVVF010001108.1:0-28874 GCA_036386695.1 Catenuloplanes sp.
CGAGGTGGTCGCGCAGGCCCGCAAGGTCCTGGACGCGGTGCTGCCCGGCATCGAGGCCACCGAGTACGACCTGGGCGCCGCCCGCTACCACCGCACCGGCGAGGTCCTGCCGGAGTCGGTGCTGGCGGAGCTGGCCGGTCACGACGCCATCCTGCTGGGCGCCGTCGGTGATCCGACAGTGCCGCCGGGGGTGCTGGAGCGCGGCCTGCTGCTGCGCCTGCGCTTCGACTTCGACCAGTACGTCAACCTGCGCCCGTCGCGCCTCTGGCCGGGGACGGCCAGCCCGCTGGGCAACGTCAAGCCGGGCGAGATCGACCTGGTCGTGGTCCGCGAGGGCACCGAGGGGCTGTACGCCGGAGCCGGCGGCACCCTGCACCGGGGCACCCCCGCCGAGATCGCCACCGAGGAGAGCCTGAACACCCGGTACGGCGTGGAACGGGTGATCCGCGACGCCTTCGCCCGGGCCGGTCGCCGGGAACGGCGCAAGGTCACCCTGGTCCACAAGACCAACGTGCTGGCCCACGCCGGTTCCCTGTGGGCGCGGGCGTTCCAGGCGGTCGCCGCCGACTTCCCGGACATCGAGACGGAATACCAGCACGTCGACGCCGCCGCGATGTTCCTGGTCACCCAGCCGCAGCGCTACGACGTGGTGGTCACCGACAACCTGTTCGGCGACATCCTCACCGACATCGCCGCGGCCGTCACCGGCGGCATCGGGCTGGCCGCCAGCGGCAGCATCAACCCGGAACGGCGTTACCCGTCGATGTTCGAGCCGGTGCACGGCTCGGCGCCGGACATCGCCGGCAAGGGGGTGGCCGACCCCGCCGCGGCGGTGCTGTCCGCCTCCCTGCTGCTCGACCACCTCGGCCACCCCGAGCAGGCCCAGCGGGTAGCCCAGGCGGTCGCGGCCGAGCTGGCGGCCCGTACCCCGGGCGCCCCGCTGCGCACCGCCGAGGTCGGCGACCGGCTGGCCACCGCCGCCGCCTGACGCCTGCCCCCGCCGCCGGCTGCCACCCGCAGCCGCCTGACCTGGTCTTTCGTCCGGTCTGTCGGACGACTGCGACCGGGTAACCCGGTGAACGACCGTTCGGGGTAAATTCTCAGCACGTGGCGTGCGCCACAGTCGTGCCCTGCCCGTTTCACCCGTTCCCAGACCTGGAGGTCAGCGCGATGAGCGGTGGTGACAACCTCGACTTCGAGATCCGTCCGAATCCGGCACCGGTAACCGACGCCGAGCGCGCAGCGCTGTTGGCCAATCCGGGGTTCGGTCGGGTGTTCACCGACCACATGGTCACGATCCGCTGGGCCGAGGGCAAGGGCTGGTACGACGCCCGCCTGGAGGCCCGCGCCCCCATCCCGATGGACCCGGCGACCGCCGTCCTGCACTACGCCCAGGAGATCTTCGAAGGGCTCAAGGCGTACCCGACCGGCGACGGCGGCGTCACCCTGTTCCGCCCGGAGGCCAACGCGGCGCGGTTCGTCGAGTCGGCGCACCGGATGGCGATGGCCCCGCTGCCCGAGCGGCTGTTCCTGGACTCCCTGCACCGCCTGATCGAGGTGGACCGCGGGTGGCTGCCGCGCAACGAGGACGGCAGCCTCTACCTGCGCCCGTTCCAGTTCGCCAACGAGGTGTTCCTCGGGGTCCGGCCGGCCACCGAATACCTCTACGTCCTGATCGCCTCGCCGGTGGGGCCGTACTTCTCCGGCGGCGTCAAGCCGGTCACCGTCTGGGTGTCCGAGCACTACACCCGCGCGGCCCCGGGCGGCACCGGTGCCGCGAAGTGCGGCGGCAACTACGCGGCCGGGTTGGCCGCCCAGGCGGAGGCGATCGAGCTCGGCTGCGACCAGGTGGTCTACCTGGACGCGGTGGAACGACGCTACGTCGACGAACTGGGCGGCATGAACGTCTTCTTCGTCTACGACGACGGCACCCTGGTCACCCCGCCGCTGACCGGCACGATCCTGCCCGGCATCACCCGTGACTCGGTGATCGCCCTGGCCGGCGCCGGCGGCCAGCGGGTCGTGGAGCGGCCGATCTCGTTCGCCGACTGGCAGGCCGACGCGGCCAGTGGCCGGCTGCGCGAGGTGTTCGCCTGCGGCACCGCGGCGGTGATCACGCCGATCGGGCAGGTCCGGTTCCCGGGCGGGGAATTCACCATGGCCGACGGCGGCCCGGGGGAGGTCACCATGCGGCTACGCCAGCAGCTGGTCGACATCCAGCGGGGCCGCGCCGAGGACCCGTTCGGTTGGGTGCACCGGGTGCTCTGACGCCGGCTGGCCGCCGGGGGCCGGCTGGCCGCCGCCCTATTCCAGCAGGTGCTGGCGGAGGGCGGCGATCTGCGCCGGGGTGACCCCGGCTCCGGTCGCGTACCCCTCGACCGTGCCGTGCCGGCGGCGCAGCTCCGCCAGGAACAACGCCATCGCCTCGGCCGGCGAGTCGTAGTACGGCTGGTGCATCGGCGGCAGGTCCGGGTACTGCTGGCGGACCCAGGCGCCGAACCGCTGCGAGGCGGCGGTGCTCAGCGCGTAGTCCTCGACGATGTCCTCGTCGCTGACCCCCAGCAGGGACAGGGTCAGCGCGCACACCACCCCGGTGCGGTCCTTGCCGGCCACGCAGTGCACGACCACCGGAGCGGCGATCGGGTCGGCGACCACCGCCAGCGCGGCGGCCAGCCCCGCCGAACCCTGCTCGGCGAGGTCCAGGTACCGGTCGGCGAGGAAGCGCGCCACGCCGTGGCGCTCGTCGTAGTGGATCTCGTCCCAGTCCTGGTGCTCCGGGTGGATGTGCCGGTAATCGAGGTTGTGCGACTCGTGCACCCGGCCGTCCCGGGTCACCTCGCGGGGGCGGCGCAGGTCGACCACGGTGCGCACACCCAGCGCCGTGAACGCCTCCCGGTCGGCCTCGCCGAGCCGGTGCAGCGAGTCGGACCGGAACAGCCGCCGCCACCGCACGCTGCGCCCGTCCATGCCGGCGTAGCCGCCGATGTCGCGGAAGTTGAAGGTGGTGGAGAAGGACAGGTTGCGGGTCATCGGGGAGGCGTCCACGCCGACCACCGTACGTGCCCGCCCGCGGGGTCGGTGTCCGGTTACCCCGCCTGGGGGCCGGGCGGCGGGGTGTGGCTCTGGCCCTCGTAGGTGCTGCCGTAGTAGCCGCCGAGCCGCGAGCGGTACTCCGGGCTGCTGTGACTGCTCTCGTCGTACGCCGGGGCCGCCTTGATCTGGCCCTTGCTACGGTCGACCGTGACGGTGCGGGCGTCGTGGTCGATGGTGTCGACCACCCCCGCCGGCAGCATCACCTGCTGGCCGAAGACCCAGTGGCCGGTGTCGACCACCAGGAAGCTGGAGTCCACGTCCGCGCTGGCGGAGTCGATCCTGCCGATCGTGCCGTCGGTCGCCACCACGGTGTAGCCGACCAGGTCGGCTCCGGTGGTGCCGCCCTCGTCGCGGTAGCTCCACGGGTCGAACGCCCCGCCCGGGGCCCCGCCGACGAACTCCCCCTGGGCGTCGCCGATCAGCGAACCGGTAAGCGTCGTGCGCGCGTTGATGTCGTCCACGGCCCTACCAGTACCCGCCCGGTCGGCCGCCACACGTCGTCCCGGATGGTGGACTATCCGCTCTCAACCGGCGGGCCGGGTGGCACGATGGCCTACGTGAGCCACCTCGTACTCATTATTGGCACCTAGCGCGCCGGCTACCCCTCACGCCGACGCGCAGACCTCCCGCATTCGCGGGGGGTCTTTTTGTTGTCAGAGAGGACCCCCCCATGAACTTCCAGGTGTACGACACGACCCTGCGCGACGGTGCCCAGCGTGAGGCGATCAGCTACTCGGTGGTCGACAAGCTCGCCGTCGCCCGGCTGCTCGACGAGTTCGGCGTCGGCTTCATCGAGGGCGGCTGGCCGGGCGCCATGCCCAAGGACACCGAGTTCTTCCGCCGGGCCCGCACCGAACTCGACCTGAAACACGCCCTGCTGGTGGCCTTCGGGGCCACCCGCAAGACGGGCGTCGACGTCGGGAAGGACCCGCAGGTGCGCGCCCTGCTGGACGCGGAGACCCCGGCGGTGTGCCTGGTGGCCAAGTCCGACATCCGGCACGTCGAGCGGGCCCTACGGACCACCGGGGACGACAACCTGGCGATGGTCGCCGACACCGTCGCGCACTTCGTGGCGCACGGCCGGCGGGTGTTCCTCGACTGCGAACACTTCTTCGACGGTTACCGGTTCAACCCCGACTACACCACCTCGGTGGCCCGGGCCGCCCTGGACGCCGGGGCGGAGATCGTCGTCATGTGCGACACCAACGGCGGCATGCTGCCCTCGCGGATCACCTCGGCCATCGGCGAACTCGTCGACCGGCTCAGGGTCGGCCCGGAACGGCTCGGCATCCACTGCCAGAACGACACCTCCTGCGCGGTGGCCAACACCGTCGCCGCCGTCGAGGCCGGCGTGAAGCACTTCCAGTGCACCGCCAACGGGTACGGCGAGCGCCCCGGCAACGCCGACCTGTTCGCGGTGACCGCCAACCTGCAACTCAAGCTGGAGCTGCCCGTCCTACCGGACGGGTGCCTGGAGAAGGCGATGCGTGTCTCCCACGCCATCGCCGAGATCGCCAACATCGCCCCCGACACCCACCAGGCCTACGTCGGGGCCGCCGCCTTCGCCCACAAGGCGGGGCTGCACGCGAGCGCGATCAAGGTGGACCCGGTGCTCTACAACCACGTGGACCCGGCCACCGTCGGCAACGACATGCGCATCCTGGTCACCGAGATGGCCGGCCGGGCCAGCATCGAGCTCAAGAGCCGTGAGCTCGGGCTGGACCTGTCGGCCAACCCGCAGGCGTTGTCGACCGTCACCGGTCGGGTCAAGGAGCTGGAGGCGCAGGGCTGGTCGTTCGAGGCGGCCGACGCGTCGTTCGAGCTGCTGGTGCGGGCCGAGCTGCCCGGGCAGGCGCTGGTGCGACCGTTCGCGCTGGAGTCGTACCGGGTGCAGGTCGAGCACCGGGAGGACGGCGCGGTGGTCTCCGAGGCCACCGTCAAGGTCCGGGTACGCGGGGAACGGGTGATCGCCACCGCCGAGGGCAACGGTCCGGTCAACGCCCTCGACGAGGCGCTGCGGGTGGCCCTGGCCCGGCACTACCCGGAGCTGGCGACATTCGAACTGGCCGACTACAAGGTGCGCATCCTGGAGGGGTCGCACGGCACAGGGGCGGTCACCCGGGTGCTGGTGGAGACCTCCGACGGCCACGGTCGGGACTGGACCACCGTCGGCGTGCACGAGAACGTCGTGGAGGCCAGCTGGCAGGCGCTGGTCGACGCGTTGACGTTCGGCCTCGCGCACGCCTCCGCCCCCGCCTAGCGGGCCGGCTGCGCCTCCGCCCCCGGCTAGCGAGCCGCCTGCAGGGGTACCCGGTCGGCCCCGGGTGCCCCGGCCGGCGGCCGGCTCAGCCGGCGGGCAGCGTCAGCGCCGCCAGCACCGGCCGGTGGTCGCTGCCGGCCAGCGGGAACACCCGGACCTGCTGAACGGTGACCCGCCGGTCGACCAGCACGTGGTCGATGGTGACCGGCGGGATGAGGTCCCCGTCGTACGGCCCCCAGGTGCCGGTCAGCCCGGCGCCGACCGTGTCGGCGGCGTCGACGTAGCCGCTGGCGATCAGCCGGCGCAGCGGCGCGTGGTCCAGGGTGGCGTTGAAGTCGCCGAGCAACAGGCGCACCGGCCCGCCCGCGGTGGCGCGCGGCTGCGCGTCGAGGTCGGCCCGCCAGTCGTCCAGCACCGACACCGCGTACGGCGCCAGCGGGTGGACCGACTCGACCAGGACCGCCGGGCCGCCGGGGACCTCGACGGTGGCGTACGCCTGGGTGAAACCGCCGCCGTTGCGGCGCACCCCGCCGTCGCGCAGCGGCAGCCGCGAGTACAGACCCGAGCCGGTGGTGCCGTCCTCCGGGTTGAGCTGCCGGTGCGGTAGCAGGCCCGTCAGGCCGGCGCTCTGCAGCGCGGTCCCCGCCGCGGCGGTGAACTCCTGCACCGCCAGCAGGTCGACCCGGTGCTCGCGGACCAGGGTGACCAGGGCGGCCGCATCCGCCCCGCCGACGAGCAGGTTCGCGGTGAGCACCCGCAGCGGCGGCCCGCCGGCGGGGGCCTCAGGACCCCCGACGGCACGCGGCGCGACGCAGCCGATCAGGGCCACGGCGGCGAGCACCGCGACGGCCGCCGGTCGCCACTGCCGCAGCGCCACGGCGAGCACCGCCGGGACAAGTGCCCACGCCGCGACGTACGGGGTGAACGCGAGCAGCTGCACCAGTGGCCCGTGGTCCACGCCGAAGACCCGGACCACCGCCCAGAGCGCCGCCGGCAGCACCGCCAGCCAGCACAGTGCCGCCGGGGTACGGCCGGCCCGGCCAACGTTCCGCGGCGCTGCGGCGGTGTCCACGGTCATGGCGGCGACCCTAGCCCGGGCACGCCAGGACCGGCCGGATTTCCCCGCATCCGCCCGGGGGGTCGGCGTCGGCCGGGCCCGATTCATTGACATGGTTCCCTGGAGCGCGCGCCGGCCGCCCAGCCGGTAGGCTTCCGGCGAAATTTACGGTGGTGAAACCGTCGGCCAGCGTCGGCCGAGCCGAGGGGGCATTGTCGGCCCGCTGGGAAAGCGCTACCCCACGGGGTGCGGGTCGCGTCCACCACCGGCACGGGCGGCGCGGGGCGCCGTTGACAACGCGGCGTGCGCCGCCGTTGAAACAGGGGGTACGCGATGTTGGGTCGATGGGGTCGGGCCACCGCCCGCACAGTGACGAGACGATGGGTGGGCGGCGCCTGCGCCGCCGTCCTGACGGCCGGGTTGCTCGTCGGCGCGCCCGCCACGGCGCAGGCCCAGGCGCCGCAGAAGCACACGATCAGTTTCGACCAGTACTCGCTGATGCTCGACGGCAGGCGGACGTTCATCTGGTCCGGCGAGTTCCACGCCTTCCGGCTGCCCAGCCCCGGGCTGTGGCGCGACATCCTGCAGAAGATGAAGGCCAGCGGCTACAACGCGGTCTCGCTGTACTTCAACTGGGCCTACCACTCCCCGAAGATGGGCGTGTACGACTTCACCGGGATCCGCGACATGGACCTGCTGTTGGACATCGCCGAGGAGGTCGGGCTGTACGTGATCGCCCGGCCGGGCCCGTACATCAACGCCGAGGTCGACGCCGGCGGCTACCCGGGCTGGCTGACCACCCAGGCCGGCAAGGCCCGCACCGCCGCCCCGGACTACATCGCCGCCTCCGAGGAGTGGCTGGGGCACATCAACCGGATCATCCGCGAGCACCAGTACACCGAGGGCAAGGGATCGGTGATCCTCTACCAGATAGAAAACGAACTGGCGAACACCGCGCCCACCCAGCAGCAGTACATGCAGCGCCTGCGGGACAAGGTGCGCGCCGACGGGATCACGGTGCCGCTGTTCCACAACGACAAGAGCCGGGCGGGCCGCTGGGTGCCGAAGGGCGCCGGCGTGCCGGGCACCCTGGAGGGACCGACCGACCTGTACGCCTTCGACGGCTACCCGGGCGGCTCGTGCAGCTCCAACGGCAGTGTGGGGCGGCCCGGTGAGGCGGTCGACTGGGGCATCCACGGCATCGGCGGGGCCACCGGCGGCTCGACCGCCTCCCCGAACACCCCCGGTTTCACCGCCGAGTTCGCCGGTGGCTGGTTCGACTACTGGGGCAGCCTGGGCACCTACCCGTGCACGGCGATCCGCCGCGGTCCCGGCTACGAGCGGGTCTTCTACGGCACCAACATCGCCAACCGGCTGAGCATCCAGAACTTCTACATGACCTTCGGCGGCACCAACTGGGGCTGGCTGCCGGCCCCGGTCGTCTACACCTCGTACGACTACGGCGCGGCGATCAGCGAGTCCCGGCAGCTGCGGGACAAGGCACTGACGATGAAGCAGCTCGGCTACTTCCTGCAGAGCGTCACCCCGATCACCAAGGTGGACAAGGGCGCCGACGTCGCGACGTCCAACCCGAAGGTGAAGATCCAGCACAACGTCAACAACGACACCGGCACGCACTTCTACTTCACCGTGCACAACCCGACCAACGGCACCGGCAACGACGCCTTCACGTTCCCGGTCGCCACCACCGACGGCACGTACACGGTGCCGCAGGCGGGCACCCTGCGGCTCAACGGCCAGGACGCCAAGACCCTGGTCGCCGGGTACGACGTGGTCGGCCAGCGGCTGGTCTACTCCACCTCGGAGATCATGACCAGCATGCAGCACACCCACCGCGGGCTGCTGCTGCTCTACGGCCGCAACGGCGAGGACGGCGAGACGGTGCTGCGGTACTCCTCGCCCCCCAAGGTCGAGGTGCTCTCCGGCACGGTGGCGAGCACCTTCGACGCGGCCACCGGTGACCTGCGGCTGAACTACCAGCACAGTGGACTGGCCCGGCTGCGGATCACCGGCGGCGGCCGGGCGCCGCTGACCCTGCTGCTGTCCGACCAGAGCACCGCGGACACCTTCTGGCGGCAGGACACCCCGGCCGGTCCGATCCTGGAACGCGGCCCGCAGCTGGTCCGCAACGCCCGGCCGACCGGCAACACCCTGAACCTGTTCGGCGACACCACCGCCCCCAGCGAGCTGGAGATCTGGGCGCCGCCGAAGCTGCACACCATCAACTGGAACGGCTCGTCGTCGCCGGCGGTGCCCAGCGGCGCCGACAGCCTCGTCACGAAGAAGCCGCTGCCCGGACCGAAGCCGGTCACGTTGCCGGACCTGTCGAAGTCGACTTGGCGGTACTCGGCCGAGTCGCCGGAGTCGGGTCCCGGGTTCGACGACACGCACTGGACCCACGCCACCAAGACCACCACCAACAGCATCACCAGGCCGCTGCCGGGCCAGCCGGTGCTGACCGCCGACGACTACGGGTACCACCACGGCGACGTGTGGTACCGGGGCCGGTTCCGCGGTGACGCCCCGGCCTCGGCGACGTTCCGGTACGGCGGCGGCGGGTCGGGGCTGTTGCAGGCCTGGCTGGACGGCAGATACCTCGGCCAGCACATCGTGGGTGACCGCGACGCCTCACCCGGCACCGTCGACACGGTGACGCTGGCCATCCCGGAGGCCGCCCGCACCGGCGGCGACCACGTGCTGTCGGTGATGGTGCGCAACAACGGGCACAACCAGAACGGCGGCGTCGGCGACACCCACAAGGAGGGCCGCGGCCTGATCAACACGTCGTTCGCTGACGCGGCCGGCGCGCCGGTCGACCCCCGACCGCACTGGCGGATCCAGGGCAACGTCGGCGGCGAGGACATCGCCGACCGGGTCCGCGGCACGATGAACAACGGCGGCCTGTACGGCGAGCGCAACGGCTGGCACCTGCCGAAGTTCCCGGACAACACCTGGCAGGCCCGCGGGGTCCCGGACACCACCGCGGTCCCCGGCACCTCGTGGTACCGCACCGAGTTCGACGTCCGGGTGCCCAACGGCGACGAATCGTCGATCGGGTTGACCATCGGCGACCCGGCGGTGCTCAGGTCCGGCGGCGCCTACCGGGTGCTGATTTTCGTCAACGGCTGGAACATGGGGCAGTACATCGCCAACGTCGGCCCGCAGCACACCTTCGTGCTGCCCAACGGGATCCTCAACACCAACGGGCGGAACACGTTGGCGCTGGCGGTGACCAGCGACGGCGGTGCCGGCGACGCGCTGGAGAGCGTCAAGCTCACCAGTCTGGCGTCGGTCCACGGCGGGCTCAAGGTGGGGCCGCTGGCCGCGCCGGTGTACCGCTAGACGAAACCCGGAAGGGGCACCCGGTCATCAGCTTGGTGGCGATGACCGGGTGCCCCTTTTCCATGTCCCGGGTGAACCTGGCGGTGCTACCGACCCGGCGCGGCGACCGCTGGCGGCCGGGCGGCTCACCAGGCATGGTCGAGGGCCAACGCCACCAGCGGCAGCGCGATGACCACGATCAGCGCGGCGCAGCGCCGCGCCGGGGACAGGTTACGGGCGTGTGCCGCACCGGCCACCGCGTACGCCACGCCCCCGGCGACGGCCGACACCGGGATGGCGTGCCGCGCAACCTGCGGCACGATCGATGCCAGCAGGCTGACCACCATGGCGAACCCCAGCACCCCGAGCACGGCGACGAAGAACGCGTGCCGGACGCGTAGCAGCGCCAGCGCGGCCGCCGTCACCACGACGGCGAGGAACGGGCCGGCCATCATGGCGAACAGCAACATGCCGAAACCGCAGTCGCCCAACGACTGCGGCTCGCAGCCCTGATGCTGCGCCTGGATGCCGTGCACGACGGCACCGGCCGCCAGCCCGGCCGCCGCGCCGACCAGACCGCAGCGCATCGGCGCCGTCCACCGGCCGTCCTCGTGCGCCTTCGGCAGCGGCCCGCGCCGTAGATCAAGCAGGATGAACACCACCGGGGGTGCCAGGCCGAGCAGCAGCCACGAGGTGTGCGTACCGCCGGTCCGGCCGAACACCAGACCGCAGAGGTTCGCGAGCACACCGACGGTCACGACGCCCGCGTACACCCACGGGGCCGGGCCGGTCGACCAGCCCGCCGCCCGCGCCCGGGCCGTGACGTCGTCGCGTTGCCGCTGCTGTCCGGCGCGGTCGGCGGCCTGCGCCTCGGCCGCCTCGCGTACCGCCTGGATGGCCGCCTGACGGTCTGGATCGTCCACGTGGACCCCCCCGGGAGTGGTGCGGGTGTGTGCCCGCACCTTACGGGCGGCCACGGGGCGCCACATCATCCGGATAATCGGGTGGTCCCGGGGGATCGGGGCCACTACACGGCGGCGTCGACCACCTCGCCGAGCCGGCTGGCGACCAGGGGGTCGCGGATCACCGCCGCATCGCCCTCGACCACCAGGGTCAGCCCTTCCGGGTGCAGGTGCCTGGCGGCGGCGGTGGACACCTCGTCGACCGTGGCGCCGAGCAGGCGTTCCCGCAGGGTGGCGTGGTAGTCGTCGGGCAGGTCGTGGACGACCAGCGTGGTCAGCGCCGACGCGATCGCCCCCGGGGTCTGCATCTCCACCGACAGCTGACCCGCCCGCCAGGTCCGGGCCACCGCCAACTCCGGCTCGGTCACCCCGTCCGCCCGGGTCCGGGAGATCTCACCGACCGTGTCGATCAGCGCGGGCACCGTCACCGCCGTCTGCACCGCCGCGCTGACCCCGAACCGGCCGAACCGCCGCGACAGGCCGAACTCCGCGCGGATGCCGTAGGTGTATCCGCGCACCTCGCGGATCAGGTGGTTGAGCCGGGACGTGAAGGCCCCGCCGAGCACGGTCGCGGCCAACGACATCGGCACGTAATCCGGGTGGGCGCGGTGCGGCGCCCGGTGTCCGGCCCGCAGCGTCGACTGCACCGAACCAGGCCGGTCGACCAGGATCACCCGCCGGCCGTCGCGCACCGGCACGTCGAGCGGCCCGCCGGCGGGCTCCGAAGCGCCGGACGTGCCGGCGAACGCGGCGTCGCCGAGCGCCTCCAGGTCGAGCCGGTCGAGGTCACCGGCGACCAGCAGCACCCCGGGGCGGGTCAGCCGCTGCTGGTGGAACGCCACCACGTCGTCCACCGTCACGGCCGCCACCGAGGTCGGGTCGCCGTGCATCGGCCGGCCGAACCGCTGCGCCGCACCGAACAGGTCGGCGCGCAGGGCGGCGTCGGCCCGTGGACCCGGCCGCGACCAGTCCATCCGCAACGCGGTGACCTCGTCGTCCCGGACCCGGGTGACGTCGTCGGCGGCCAGCCGTGGGGTGCGGGCAGCTTCGCCGAGCAGTTCCACGGCGGCGCTGAGCAGCCCCACCGGACCGGAAACCCCGACCCGGAAGGAGTCCCAGTCGACCGACGTCCACAGTTCCGCGCCGAGGCTCTCCAGGGCCAGCGCGTACGCGGCGGAGTCCCGTCCGGCCGTACCCTCCTCCAGGGCCTTGGCCAGCACCGTCGCCAACCCTTCGCGCCCGGCCGGCTCCCGGCCCGCGCCGGCGTCGAGCAACAGCGCCGCGGTGGCGAGCAGCTGCCCGGGCAGATGCGCCGCGACCACCCGGCCGCCGGCCACCGTGCGCCGCACCACGGGCGGGAAGGTGTACGGCCGAGGGGTGCCCGCCCCCGGACGGTGCGCGACGAGCGTCATGCGGTGGTCTCCTTCGACTCGGGCCGCGTTACGGGCGACGTGGACTGCGCCGTGGGCAGGTAGGTCAGCGTCACCCGGTGCTCCGACCGCAGCACCCGCGCGGCGACCCGGGCCAGGTCGTCGGCGGTGACCGCCTGCCAGGCCAACAGCCGTTCCCCGGCCCGCGCCGGGTCACCGAACTGGGTGGCGTAGCGGCCGAGCACGTCGGCCCGCCCGGCCACGGTGGCGACCTGCCGCCACCACGAGGTGGTCAGCAGCGCCTTGGCCCGGTCGAGTTCCGCCGCGGTGACCGGCTCGGTGGCCAGGGCGTCGACCACCGTGGTCAGCCCCGCCTCGAGCTCCTCTGCGGTGACGCCGTCGCGGGCCGTGGCCGTCACGATCAACGGGGCGGGCGCGTGGGCCAGGTCGACGCCGTACGCCCCGATGTAGTCCGGCTGGGCCAGCCGCGCGCCGTCGGCCAGCCGCTGGTAGAGCCGGCTGCCCCGGCCGCTGCCGAGCACCGTGGCCAGCACCGTGACCGCGTCGTACTCCGGGGTGCCGAACGGGTGGGTGCGGTACGACAGGTAGACCCGGGGCGCCGGCACGTCCCCGGTGACGGTCTGGCGCACCGGGGTCGCGGGCGTGCCGGGTAGCGTCCCGTCCGGAGCGCCCGGCAGGTCACCGGCCGGCAGGGCTCCGAAGTACTTCTCCGCCAGGGCGAGCACCTCGTCGGTGTCGGCGTCCCCGACCACGGTCAGCACCGCGTTGTTCGGCACGTACCAGGTGGCGTGGAAGGCCTGGAAGGTCGCCAGATCGGCGGCGTTGAGGTCTTCCATCGACCCGATCGTGGCGTGGTGGTACGGGTGCCCCGGCGGGTAGAGCAGCGGGAGCAGGCGCAGCCAGGCGTCGCCGTACGGCACGTTGTCGTAGCGCTGGCGGCGCTCGTTCTTCACCACCTCGCGCTGGTTGTCCAGCGTCTCCTGAGTCAGGGCCGGCACCAGCCCGCCCATCCGGTCGGCCTCCAGCCACAGCATCAGCTCGAGGTGTTCGGACGGGACCGTCTGGAAGTAGTTGGTCCGGTCCGGGTTGGTGGTGGCGTTCAGGGAGCCACCGCTGCCCTGGACGACCTTCATGTGCTCGGTCTTGGCGACGTGCACCGATCCTTCGAACATCAGGTGCTCGAAGAGGTGCGCGAAACCGGTCTGGCCGGCCGGCTCGTGCCGGGAACCCACGTCGTACCACAGGTTGACCGCGACCACGGGGGCGCTGCGGTCTTCGCTCACCACGACCCGCAGCCCGTTGGTGAGACGGGTGGTGCGGATGGGCCAGGGGTAGCCGGTCTGCTCAACCGACGTGGACGGTGACGGCACGCAACCTCCTCAGCGGCGGCGGTGCCCGCAGCACCGCCGGGCTCCAGTATTCCCGCTGACCCCGGTGCCATGTGGGCGGGCCGCCCGTTCCGCCGCTCTGGCTGCCGGATCGGCGCGTGGCCCCCCGGGGAGTGGGGCACCGGGTCGGCGGCTCCCGCCGCCGACCCGGTCCGGCGTACCGGCTCAGATCCTGCCGTGGCCGGCGCCCGCGCGGACGCCGCCCGGCACCGATGCCGGCGGATCCACGGTGTACGGGTAGAAGGTGCGCGGTTCGACGACCGTACCGGTGGTCTCCGGGCGGCCCGAGTTGACGTAGATGTTGTTGCGCTCGACCGCCCGGCCGGGTCCGCTGTCGGCGTAGCCGCTGGCCGAGATCACCGGGAACGGCACGTCCTGGAACCAGTTGCCCTCCACCAGCACGCCGCCGTTCTGCACCGACGCCACCCCGTAGAGCGCGTTGCCGAGGAAGTAGTTGTTGTAGACGTGCACCGGGTCGGCGAACCGGACCCGGGGGTGCCGCTGCCGGCTGTGGTCGAAGAAGTTGTGGTGGATGGTGACCCGCAGGTGCCCGACGTCGGTGGAGGCGGCACCGTCGGAGTGACCGATCAGCATGCTCTTGTCGGCGTGGTCGAAGTGGTTCCAGGACACCGTCACGTAGTCGGCGCCCCGGACGATGTCGATCGACCCGTCGACCGCGCCGGAGAACGTGTTGTGGTCGATCCAGATGTGGTGTGACTCCTGGCCGACGTTGACCGCGTCGTCCTCGGCGTTGGTGAACCGCAGGTTGCGCACGATCACGTTGAACGACCGGTAGAAGTCCAGCCCGCCGCCGGTGATGTGCCCGCTGGTGCCGACCCCGACGATCGTCTTGTTCGGGCGGACCCCCTGCTTGCTGCTGATCGCGATGGTGCCGGCGACCCGGATGACGAGGGTCTCGCGGCTGTCGATGGCGGCCAGGAAGTCCGCCGCGTTGGTCACCGTGACGGTGCGCCCGCCGGCCCCGCCGGTGGTGCCGTTCAGGCCGAGGGCGTTGACCCCGGCGAAACCGCCCGGCCGAGGGCCCGGCGCGTGGGTGGGCGGGGTCGGCAGAGCGATGCTGGCCGTCGGCGTCGGCGAACCGCCGCCCGGGGTGGTGGACGTGGCGGTCACGTTGTCGAAGTCCGCGGTGGCGAAGAAGGTCGCCACCCCGACCTGCCCGTTGCGGTACTGGCTGTCGGTGGCCCGCACGGTGGTGCCGCCGACCCGGCCGGTCAGCGCGGTGCCGGTGACCTCGAGGCTGAGCCGGTAGCTGGTGCCGACGGTCACCGACACCGGCGCGCTGGCCAGCGTG
This sequence comes from Catenuloplanes sp., assembly GCA_036386695.1. Classification (GTDB taxonomy): domain Bacteria; phylum Actinomycetota; class Actinomycetes; order Mycobacteriales; family Micromonosporaceae; genus DASVVF01. The sequence goes on from DASVVF010001108.1 coordinate 14,806, forward strand.
GTGGCGGCGCCGTCAACGAGTTTCTTCAGCTCGACGGTGTTGTTGCCGCGCAACGCCAGATAGTAGTAGCTGGTCGGCGACTGCACCCGGGCGAGCAGCGCCACGAACCGGTTGTCGCCGGTGAAGGCGGTGGGCTTCACGTCCACCCCGGCGGTGTAGTCGGTCCAGCTCGCGGGGCTGGTCAGGTTGCGGGCGTCGCCGCTGGTGGCGGACTGCCGGAGCACCCCGCCGGTCCGGGCCCAGGTCCCGCCGGCGGCGCTCCAGCCGTTGGCGGTGGGCGTGTCGAAGCCGTCGACGAACAGCATGGCGGCGTGGGCGGTGGAGCCCACCGCGACCATGCCGGTGACGAGGAGGGCGGCGGCGCCGGCGATCAGGCCGGCGCGCACGGTGGCACGCAGATTTCGCATGGGATCCTCAGATCTTTCCGACGCCGGCACCGGCCGGCACGATGGTGGGCACACGGGCGGCGGGATCGGCGGTGTACGCGTACACGGTGCGCGGGTCCGTCACCGTGCCGTTGGTCTCGATCTCGTGGTTGCAGTCGACGAGGATGTTGTCGCGCTGCGCCAGGCGGCCGAGCGGTCCGCTGAAGTCCACCCGGGCCGGGTTGTTGACGCTGAGGAAGTAGTTGCCCTCGACGAACAGGCCGGCGTTGTACGTGGACGCGATGCCGTAGCTGTTGTCCCGGTAGTAGTTGTTGTAGACGTGCACCAGTTCGGCGAACCGCACCCGCGGATGCCGCTGGTCGGAGGCGTCGAAGAAGTTGTGGTGGTACGTCACCCGCAGCCGACCGGTGTCCTGCGCCGCGCCGGTCTCGTCGTGGCCGAGCAGCATCGTCTTGTCGTGGTCGTGGAACCGGTTCCAGGAGACCGTCACGAAGTCCGAGCCGCGCTTGATGTCCACGGCGCCGTCGTCGCCGTTGGAGAAGTCGTGGTGGTCGATCCAGAGGTGGTGCGAGAACATCTGCACGTTGATCATGTCGTCGGTGGCGCTGGAGAACGAGATGTTGCGGACGATGACGTTGTGCACCGCGTTGGCCGGTGGGCTGGTGATGGCGTTGTTGACCGGCAGCCCGATATTGAGGCCGCCACCGACCAGGGCTGCGGTGGCGCCGATTCCGACGATGCTCTTGTCGGAGGTGACGTTGTGCATCCCGTCGGTCCTGCCGGTGGGCAGGGTGATCGTGCCGGCCACCCGGATGACGTACGGGCCCGGTCGGGAGATGTAGTCGAGGAACTGGGCGGTGGTGCTCACCGTTACGGTGGGCCCACCGGCACCGCCGGTGGTGCCGTTCTGGCCCAGGGCGTTGACGGTCGCGAAGCCGACCGGCCGTCCGGCCGGCACCGGTGTGCTGGGCGCCGGCGTGCTGGGCGCCGGCATGCTGGCCGCCGGTGTGGTGCGTGCCGGTGTGGTGGCGGCCTGGGCCGTGGTCGCGACGGCGAAGAGGGCCGCCGCGGCGGCCGGCACAAGGGCGGCGGCCAGCGCGATCGAACGCGGGCGCACGGGTGCGGTCATGGTGGGTCTGCCTCTCGTCGATCACCGGGTCCGGGCAGGCCCGGCGCGGCCTCTCGCCACCGCCACCGGAAGGGGGCGGCGGTGGGTGCTCGGCGACGCAGGTGGCAGACCCTCGCACCGAACCGTCGGAAAGCGCTTTCCAGTACGCCTGACTCTAGAAACTACGGTCATCGATGTCAATCGACCTCACGTCGTCCGTGGGCGGGCGACACGCCCGGCCGACCGCGGTGCGATGCTTCTCGGGTGCCCGACGACCTTCGCGTGACCGACCGACTGGTGATCCCGGCGGCCGAACTCAGCTGGCGCTTTTCCCGCTCCAGCGGTCCGGGCGGGCAGGGCGTCAACACCACCGACTCGCGGGTCGAGCTGTCCTGGAACCTGGCCGCCTCCACCGCGCTGCCACCGGCGTTGCGGGCCCGGGCGCAGGAACGGCTGGCCGGCCGGCTGGTCAACGGCGTACTCACCATCGCCGCCTCGGAACACCGCGCGCAGCTCCGCAACCGCGAAGCCGCCGAGGCTCGGCTGGCCGCCCTGATCGCCGAGGCCGTCGCACCGCCGCCCCGGGCCCGCCGGGCCACCCGACCGTCCCGGGGCGCCACCGAGCGCCGGATCGCCGAGAAGAAGCGTCGCGGGCAGATCAAGCGCAACCGCCGCCCCGACAGCGACTGAGCCGGGGCAGGTCCCGCCCGACAGCGACTGGGCCACGCCAGTTCTCGCCGGACCCGGCGAAGCACCCCAGTTCTCGCCCGACAGCGACTGGGCCACGCCAGTTCTCGCCCGACCCGGCGAAGACCGTGGCCGCGACCGTCGCCGTCGGCGGCCTGAACGCGACGGGCCGGCGCCGTCCGACCGCCCCAGCCTCCGCCGGCCCGTCATGATCGCTGACAGCGGCGTTCTACCGTCGGTCCCGCGACGGTTTTCCGCCGCGGTGGGCGATCATGGAGACGCCGTTGCCGGGCTGGCGTTGCCGGGGCCGCGCGGGGTCGGCTGCGCCCGGCGCGTCGGCCGCCGATGGGGCACGGGCCGATTGCGATGGTCAGCGCGTCGGCCGCCGATGGTCAGCGCGTCGGCCGCTGATGGTCAGCGCGTCGGCTGCTGATGGTCAGCGCGTCGGCCGCCGACGGCCAGCGCGCTGTCGCAGACGGCGAGCAGGCGTTCCCGCAGTGTCGCGGCCCGCAGGTAGAAGTCCTGCTGGTGCCGGACGTACCGCGCGCGGCCCTCCGGCGTCTCGACCGGCAGCGGCGCCAGCCCGAGGCTGGTCAGATCGTAGGGGCCGGCTCGCATGTCCACGACGCGGATCTCCCGGGCCAACTCGAAGCAGTCGGCGACCAGTTCGCCCGGGGCCAGGCCGGCGAGCTTGTACGCCCAGCGGTAGAGGTCCATGTTCGCGTGCAGGCACCCCGGCTGCTCGTGTTCCGGCTGGGTCTCCCGACTGGGTTGCAGGACGTTCAGAGCCCGGGCGGGCGCGGTGAAGAAGCGAAAGGCGTCGAAGTGGCTACACCTGATCCTGGTGGCCTCGACCAGCGCGGCCGTGCCGGCGGCGCCCAACCGCAGCGGCAGCTGATGGTGCCGGACCTCCTCGGCGGTCTGCCGGTAGACCATCGCCCACTCGTGCATCCCGAAGCAGCCGAGGAATGGCGGGCGCCCGGCGGTCGCGGCCAGCAGGTCGCGGATCCACCGTACCGATTCGCCGCGCCGCGCCAACACGGCGGCGAGGTCCAGCACCGCGCCGGCGGCCGTCGACCGGTATTCGGCCCCCAACTGCGCCGGGTCGGCGCCGTGGAGCACCATCCCCGCCCCCGGATGCCAGCGCCGCAACTGCGCGGGGCGGTGGGAGTAGTACGTGAACAGGAAGTCCTCGACCGGATGCTTCCCGCCGCCGCGGCGACGCAGCAGATGAGGGGTGATCCAACCGTCGACGCGACGCTCGTGCGCCACCCGGCGGGTCCGCCACACGTCGGCGGCGAGCACGGTCACGGTCGGGGCGGTCACGATCCCAGGGTACGGGCGGGCGTAGATTCGTTCCTGCCTGGTGACCACCACTGATGGGAAGTCTCGTGCGCTTTGCTCGCTTCGTTCATGCCAACGGTGTGTCATTCGGTGTCGTCGAAGGAGGGCAGGGAGCTTCCGACGACGCGCTCACGGTGGCCGAGATCGGCAGCCTGCCGTTCGAGCCGGTCCGGTTCACCGGGCAACGGTGGGCGCTGGCGGACGTCCGGCTGCTCGCCCCGATCTTCTCCAGCAAGATTGTCTGCGTCGGGCGCAACTACGTCGAGCACGCGGCCGAACACGGCGTCGACGTACCCACCGAACCGCTGATCTTCATGAAGCCGTCCACGTCGGTGATCGGCCCGCACGACGCGATCCGGCTGCCGCCGCAGTCCAAGCAGGTCGAGCACGAAGCCGAGCTGGGGGTGGTGATCGGCGCCACCGGCGCCCGCCGGGTCGACCGGGCCGGTGCGGTACGGGCGATCTTCGGCTACACCTGCGGCAACGACGTGACCGCCCGGGACCTGCAGCGCAGCGACGGACAGTGGACGCGGGCCAAGGGCTTCGACTCGTTCTGCCCGCTCGGTCCGTGGATCGTCACCGACCTGGACGTCAGTGACCTGGAGGTGCGCTGCGAGGTGGGCCGTGGGCCGGACGAGATGGACGTACGCCAGTTGGGGCGTACCCGGGACATGGTCTTCGACGTGCCGACCCTGGTGTCCTACGTCTCGCACGTGATGACCCTGCTGCCCGGCGACGTGATCCTGACCGGGACGCCGGCCGGGGTCGGCGTGATCGCCTCGGGGGAGACCGTGTCGGTGCGCATCGAGGGGATCGGCGAGTTGTCCAACCCGGTGGTGGCGCTGGACTGAGCCGCCGCCGCCGCCGCACCGTCTGCTCCGGCGCGGGCCCCGCGACGTGCGGAAATACGGGGTGTGCCGCCCCGATTTGGCGGGCACCATGGCCGGGAGGTAAAGTTCGGACCCGGTGCGGCAAGCACCGATGGGGTATGGGGTAATTGGCAGCCCAACTGATTCTGGTTCAGTTAGTCTAGGTTCGAGTCCTGGTACCCCAGCAACCGCTGCCCGTAGGGCGGCGGTGCTGAATCGTCTGGTACAGTTCAGCGGTTGTTGTCCGATCCCTGGCAACGACCACACAAGGAAGTCCTGGCCCCGTCGTCTAGCGGCCTAGGACGCCGCCCTCTCAAGGCGGTAGCGAGGGTTCGAATCCCTTCGGGGCTACAACGCGAGGCCCGCGTCACCACGGTGACGCGGGCCTTCTCGCATTCCCCCACCCGACCCCTGGAGTCGATCATGGGCTCTGCTGCGGAGATGAGCCCGGATTCCGCCGCAAAGCCCATGATCAACTGCTCGGGGGTGGGGGTGGGCAGTTGAACAGTGGGGCAGTGGGGGTTAGAGGCCGGAGAGGCGTTGGCCGGCGCGGACCACGGCCATGGCGTGGCGGTCGCCGGGGCGGCGGCCGAGGCGTTCGATCGGACCGGAGACGCTGACCGAGGCGATCACCCGGCCGGTGCGGTCCCGGATCGGCGCGGAGACACTGGCCACACCGGCCTCGCGTTCGGCGACGCTCTGCGCCCAGCCCCGGCGGCGCACCTCGGCCAGCGTTCGGCCGGTGAACTTGCAGCGCGGCAGCAGCGGCATCACCGCCTCCGGGGGTTCCCAGGCGAGCAGGATCTGCGCGGCGGACCCGGCGGTCATCGGCAGCACCGAACCGATCGGCACGGTGTCGCGCAGCCCGCTGGCGCGTTCGGCGGCGGCCACGCAGATGCGTTCGTCGGCGCGGCGTAGGTAGAGCTGGGCGCTTTCCCCGGTGGCGTCGCGCAGTGCCGCCAACAGCGGCTCGGCGGCGGTCAACAGCACATCCGGTGCGGCGTTGGCCAACTCGCCCAGCCGGGGACCGGGTCGCCAGCGCCCCTGGGTGTCGCGCACCAGCATCCGGTGGATTTCCAACGCCTGCGCCAGCCGGTGTGCCGTCGCTCTCGGCAGCTTGGTGCGATCGACGAGTTCGGCCAGGCTGGCGCCGTCGACACAGGCCGCGAGGATGACCACTGCCTTGTCGAGAACCCCGACACCGCTCATACTGTGTCCCACGAGCCGAAACATACCTCCCAGAATTTAGGATGTCCAGATGGTGGGAGCCACTCCGAAGCCGAGGACGCTGGCCGAGAAGGTCTGGGACGCCCACGTGGTGCGATCCGCCGAGGGCGAGCCGGACCTGCTCTACATAGACCTGCATTTGCTGCACGAGGTCACCAGCCCGCAGGCCTTCGACGGGCTGCGGATGGCCGGGCGTCCGGTCCGCCGTACCGACCTGACGTTGGCCACCGAGGATCACAACACCCCGACGGGCTATCCGGACCCGTCCTTCAACACCCGGCGCGGTGACCTGCTCACCATCGCCGACACCACGTCGCGTACGCAGATCGAGACGCTGCGCCGCAACTGTGCCGAGTTCGGCGTCAAGCTGCATTCGCTCGGCCACGAGCAGCAGGGCATCGTCCACGTGATCGGCCCGCAGCTGGGGCTGACCCAGCCGGGGCTGACCATCGTCTGCGGCGACTCGCACACCGCCACGCACGGCGCTTTCGGGGCGCTGGCCTTCGGCATCGGGACCAGCGAGGTGGAGCACGTGCTGGCCACCCAGACCCTGCCGCAGTCCAAGCCGAAGACGATGGCCGTCACGGTGACCGGCGAGCTGCGCCCGGGGGTCAGCGCCAAGGACCTCGTCCTGGCACTGATCACCCAGGTCGGCACCGGCGGTGGACGCGGACACATCGTGGAGTACCGCGGCCCCGCCATCGAGAAGCTGTCGATGGAGGGCCGGATGACGATCTGCAACATGTCCATCGAGTGGGGGGCGAAGGCCGGCATGATCGCGCCGGACGAGACCACCTTCGCGTACCTCAAGGACCGTCCGCACGCCCCGAAGGGCACCGACTGGGACGCCGCGCTGGAGTACTGGCGCTCGCTGCCCACGGACCCCGACGCCGTGTTCGACACCGAGGTGGTCCTCGACGCCACGGCGATCAGCCCGTTCGTCACCTGGGGCACCAACCCGGGGCAGGGGGCGGCGTTGGACGCCACCGTGCCCGACCCGGAGGACTTCATCGAGGAGACGGACCGCTCGGCGGCCCGGCGGGCACTGGAGTACATGGACCTGCGCCCCGGCACGCCGCTGCGCGACGTGGCTGTCGACGTGGTCTTCGTCGGTTCCTGCACCAACGGCCGGATCGAGGATCTGCGCGCCGCCGCCGAGGTGGTCCGCGGACACCGGGTGGCCGAGGGCGTGCGCATGCTGGTCGTGCCGGGTTCGGCCGCGGTTCGCGAGGCGGCCGAGCAGGAGGGCCTGGACAAGGTCTTCGTGGACGCCGGTGCGGAATGGCGGTTCGCCGGCTGTTCCATGTGCCTGGGCATGAACCCGGACACCCTCAAGCCGGGCGAGCGCGCGGCGTCGACCTCCAACCGCAACTTCGAGGGCCGGCAGGGCCGCGGTGGGCGTACCCACCTGGTCTCGCCCACGGTCGCCGCGGCCACCGCCGTGGTCGGCCGGCTGGCCGCCCCCGCCGACCTGAGCTGAAGGGCCCGCAGGACATGGAGAAGTTCACCACGCACGCCGGCACGGCGGTGCCGCTGCGCCGTTCCAATGTGGATACCGACCAGATCATCCCGGCGGTATATCTGAAGCGGGTCACCCGCACCGGGTTTGCCGACGGTCTCTTCAGCGCCTGGCGGGAGGACGCCGGATTCGTGCTCAACAATCCCGTGTACGCCGGGGCCTCCATTCTCGTCGCCGGCACCGAGTTCGGCACCGGGTCCTCCCGGGAGCACGCCGTGTGGGCCCTGCGCGACTGGGGATTCCGGGTCGTGATCTCGCCGCGCTTCGGCGACATCTTCCGGGGCAACTCCCTCAAGGAAGGTCTCCTGCCGGTTGAGCTCGAATTGAAGGCCGTCGAAGCTCTCTGGGATCTGGTCGAGAGCGACCCGTCCGCTCAGATCACGGTCGACCTCGGCGCCCGGGAGGTACGGGTCGACGATGCGGTGTGGTCGTTCCCCCTCGACGACTTCAGCCGCTGGCGGCTCATGGAGGGCCTGGACGACATCGGGCTGACCCTGCGCCAGGAAGCGGCCATTGCCGACTATGAGGAGCGCCGGCCGTCGTTCCGGCCAGTGGTGGCATAGTCCTTTCGCCTATCAGGACACCGTTTTCGCCCCCTCCGGCTCAGCCGGTGGGGGCGAATCCGTTGCGACACAACGGGTTTTTTGCCGTGAATGTTTGTGTCTGCTGGTCAAAGGGCATACCGTGCGCGCAGAATGGCTCGCGTTGGGCCAGTTCTCACGTTCGGGAGGGGTAGTTGTGAACAAGGCCGAGCTCATCGAGGCGCTCGCCGCCCGCCTGGGAGACCGGAAGACGGCGGCGGCAGCGCTCGAAGCCGTTGTCACCGAAGTCCAGGCCGCCGTTACCAAGGGCGATCGGGTGGCGATCACCGGATTCGGGGTCTTCGAGAAGCGCGCCCGAGGCGCGCGAACAGCCCGCAATCCGCGCACCGGCGAAGCGGTGAAGGTGAAGAAGACATCGGTTCCCGCGTTCCGCGCCGGGGCCGGGTTCAAGGAGATGGTGGCCAGCGGCAAGGTTCCTAAACCGCCGGCGGTCGCCAAGAAGACCGCTGCCGCCGCGAAGGTCGCGCCCACCCGACCGGCCACGGCCGGAGCGGGCGCCACCAAGGCAACGGCTGCCAAGACGGCCGGTGCGGCGAAGTCCGCCGGGCCGAGGGCCACCGCTGCCAAGTCGACCGCGGCGGCCACCAAGGCCACCGCGGCCGGAGCGGGCGCCACCAAGGCGGCGGGCACGAAGGCCGCCAGCGCCAAGGCGACCGGGGTCAAGGCCACCAGCGCCAAGGCGACGGGGGCCAAGGCGACCACCGCCAAGGCGACCACGGCCAAGGCCACCACGGCCAAGGCCGCCGGAGCGAAGGCCACCGGCGCCAAGGCGACCGGGGCCAAGGCCACCGGGGCCAAGGCGACCGGCGCCAAGGCGACCGGCACCAGGGCCGCCACCAAGACCGGTGGCACCGCGGCCACCACCACGGTCAAGTCGACCGCGGCCAAGGCCGCCGGCGCGGCGAAGTCGACCGCGGCCAAGGCGGCCAGCACAGCGAAGTCGACCGTCGCCAAGGCCGCTTCCGCGGCGAAGAGCACCGGTGCCAAGGCCACCGGGCCGGCGAAGAAGACCTCGCCGGCCGCCAAGACGACGACCGCGGCCCGCAGCACCGGGGCCCGGACCGCGTCGGCCACCGCGATCGTGGTGCCCACCACCCAGGACAGCCCGGCTAAGTCGCCGGCCAGAAGGGCGCCGGCCAAGAAGCCGGCTCGCTGACCCGAGCGCACAACGGCGAAGGCGTCCACCGAACGGTGGACGCCTTCGGCGTGCTCGGCCCCGGCCACGACGGCGGACCGTACGGTGCCGACATGACCACCCGGGAGTCCGCCACCGCACCGCGCGGGCTGGTAGTCCGCTCGCTGCTCGCCGCCGCGGTGTTCGCGGCGGCGGTGCTGCCCGGGTGGCTGCTGTCCGATCTGGTGGAGCAGTGGACCGGCGCGGTGCTGATGGGCTACCTGGTCTCGATGGGCTACGGGTCCGCCGCGATCGCGGTGCTGGCCCCGTGGAGTTCCTACCGGCGGCGCGACGCCGCCTTCGGCCTGGTGCCCCTGTTCGGGTTCTACGTCATCTGCGTGCTGGCCTGGCGGGTCGCGCTGCTGCCGTACCGGGACTGGCCGCCCCGGGGCGACGAGTTGGCGCGCTCGCGGTGGCTCGACGACCCGGCCTACGCCGGCACCTGGCTGCTGTCCCCCGAACGGGTGAACCGTCGGGTCCGGCAGCGCTCGGAATCGGCCACCACCCGCCGCCAGCGGTGATTCGCCGGCGAGTTGCGGGGTCCCGCTCCGGCCGGCCAGGAGCCCGTGCTAACGTAACTGCGTTGCGGTTTTGGTTTTCCACATGTGTGCCAGCGCCTGACGGGATTCATACCTCAGGCGCTTGTTGTGTTTGGCTGGTCATCCGGTCAGGAAGAATCATTGCGCGACAGGGGCCCACGAGGTGTGGTGCTCCAGCCTGACAAGGAGTGGACATGGCTGTCGGTACTGTGAAGTGGTTCAACGCGGACAAGGGTTTCGGCTTCATCACCCCGGATGGTGGAGGAGCTGACGTGTTCGCCCACTTCTCGGCGATCTCGGCGAGTGGCTTCCGTAGCCTCGACGAGAACCAGCGGGTGGAATTCGAGATCACCCAGGGCCAGAAGGGCCCGCAGGCGGAGAACATCCGTCCCGTCTGACGCACGCTTACCGCGCCGCGTCCGTTGACCCTCGGGTTAGCGGGCGCGGCGTCGTCGTACCCCCGGCCGTCGTCGTACCCCCGGCCGTTGTCCGTACCTTCGGCCGTCGTCGTACCCCCGGCGGTCGTCGTGTCCCCTGGCGGTTGCCGCGACAGCGCGCGGCGCCGGCGTCGGGCCGCTCAGGATTCCCCGGTCGGCGGCTGGTCCGTCGCCTTGAGCCGCACGCCACGCCCGCCACCCGCCCCGGCACGCACCGGGGACGTCTCCAGGGCCGCCTCCGCCGGCACGATCGGGTCCATGCCCAGCACGGTCCGACCGGCGTAGGCCAGCAGCCAACCGGTGCCCTTGCGGGTCCGGTAGTCCGCGGCGGTTCCTTCCTCGCCGGCCACCCGCGCCAGCAACGAGGGCATCAGCCTGCCCTGACTGCACACCACGACCGGCCGGTCCCCGGTGGCCAGCCGGTGCAGCCGCTGCGCCGCCGCCGTGGCCAACGACGCCGTCTGCCCGGGCTCGGCGGGCTCGTCGAAGACGGAGTCCACCTCGATGGCCAACTGGAGCGCCGCACTGAGCGGCTCCAGCGTCTCGACGCAGCGTCGGGGGGCGGCCGACACCAGCCGGCCGGGCCGGCACAGGGCGAGCAGCCCTGCCAGCGCCCGGGCCTCCTGCTGCCCGGTCCCGTCCAGGGGCCGCTCGCTGTCCGGCCCCGCGAAGGCCCCCCGGCGCCCGGCGTGGGCGTGTCGGACGAGCGCCAACGTCGCCGTCACCGGCGGCTGGTCGGCGAAGTGGCGCAGCACCCGGGTGTCCTCGCGGTAGCTCGCCCGGTGCGCCGCCTCGGCCAGCGGCAGCCAGGCGATCGCGTCGGCCTCACCGTCGCGGGCGGCCGGCGGACCGGTCTCGGCCCGCATCGACCAGAAGTCCACCCGCTTGGGGATGTCGCCGGGCAGCAGGTAATGGACGGTCGGCAGGCGGAGCTGGGGGACACCCCGGATCCCGGTCTCCTCCAGCACCTCCCGCACCGCCGCGGCCAACGGATGTTCGCCGGGTTTGCGCTTGCCCTTGGGCAACGACCAGTCGTCATAGCGGGGGCGGTGGACCAGACACACCTGCGGTCCGCCGTCGGCGGGCCGCCACAGGAGGCCTCCGGCGGCGTGTACCGGGCGCATCTCAGCCCGCCGGCCCGATGACGCGGCGCAGCCGGGCCTCCTGCAGGTGGACCAGCGGCCGGTCCGGGGTGGACACCCGGCGGGTCCACGAGCCGTCACCGGCCAGGTCGAAACCTTCGCAGTCCTCGCTCATGCACAGTTCGAGCACCGAGCGCAGTTCCGCGCTCGCGGCCGGCTGGCTGACCCGCACCAGTGCCTCCACCCGGCGGTCCAGGTTGCGGTGCATCAGATCGGCCGACCCGATCCAGTACTCGGCGTTGTCCCCGGCGCCGAACCGGAACACCCGGGAGTGCTCCAGGAACCGGCCCACGATCGAGCGGACCCGGATATTGTCCGACAGCCCCGGCACCCCCGGGCGCAGCGCGCACATGCCCCGGATCACCAGGTCGACCCGGACCCCGGCCCGGGAGGCGCGGTACAACGCGTCGATGAGCTCCTCGTCCACCAGCGAGTTGACCTTGAACTGGACCAGCCCGGCCTGGCCGACCCGGACCTTCTCGACCTCCTGGTCGATGCGTTCCATCAGGCCCCGGCGCACCCCGTGCGGGGCGACGAGCAGTCGCCGGTACGCGGTCTGCCGGCTGTAGCCGGTCAGCACGTTGAACAGGTCCGTGACGTCGGCACCGACCTCCGGATCGGCGGTCAGCATCCCGAAGTCCTCGTAGAGCCTGGCCGTCTTCGGGTGGTAGTTGCCGGTGCCGATGTGGCAGTAGCGGCGGATCTGGTTGCCCTCCTGCCGGACGACCAGCGAGGTCTTGCAGTGCGTCTTGAGCCCCACCAGGCCGTAGACCACGTGGCAGCCGGCCCGCTCCAAGGTCCGCGCCCAACCGATGTTGGCCTGCTCGTCGAAGCGCGCCTTGACCTCGACCAGCACCACCACCTGCTTGCCGGCGGCAGCCGCGTCGACGAGCGCGTCCACGATGGGCGAGTCGCCGCTGGTGCGGTAGAGCGTCTGCTTGATCGCCAACACCAGCGGGTCGGCGGCCGCCTGCTCGATGAACCGCTGCACGCTGGTGGAGAACGAGTGGTACGGGTGGTGCACCAGGATGTCGCACTCGCGGACCCGGTTGAAGACGCTGCGCGGCACCTCGCCGTCGGCCAGCTGCGGGTGGGTGGCGGGCACGAATGGCCGGTCCTTGAGCTGCGGGCGGTCGCACTCGCCGTAGACCTGCCAGAGCGAGGACATGTCCAGCAGGCCGGGCACCCGCAACACGTCCACGCTGCTCATGTCGAGCTCCCGGACCAGCAGGTCGAGTACGTGGTCGGAGATGGACGCGGCGACCTCCAGGCGCACCGGTGGCCCGAACCGGCGCTGGGCCAGCTCCCGCTCCAACGCCTGCAGCAGATCCTCGTCGCGGTCCTCGTCGACCTCCAGCTCGGCGTTGCGGGTCACCCGGAACAGGTGGCACTCGACGATCTGCATCCCGGAGAACAGCTGGTCGAGCTGGGTGGCGATGAGCTGCTCGACCGGCAGGAACCGCACCGAGCGGTTGTCGTTCTGCACCACCACGAACCTGGGCACGTTGTTGGGCACCTTCACCCGGGCGAACAGCTCAGGCCCGCCGGCCGGGTCGCGCACCGCCACCGCCAGGTTCAGCGACCGGCTGGAAATGTACGGGAACGGGTGCGCCGGGTCGACCGCCAGCGGAGTGAGCACCGGGAAGATGTGCTCCCGGAAGTAGGTCCGCAGCCCCTCCCGCTCACCGGCGTCGAGATCCGCCCAGCGCACCAGCTCGATGCCCTCGGCGGCGAGCTTGGGCTGCACCTCGTCGGTGAAGCAGGCGGCGTGGCGGGCGACCAGGTCGGCGGTCTTCTCCGAGATCAGTTCCAGTTGGGTGCGCAACGGCAACTGGTCACCGCCGCGCATCGGCAGGCCCGCCTTCAACCGGCGGTTCAGTCCGGCGATGCGGACCATGTAGAACTCGTCGAGGTTACTGGCGAAGATCGCCAGGAACTTCGCCCGTTCCAACAGCGGGGTGGCCGGATCCTCGGCGAGCGCCAACACCCGGGCGTTGAAGTCGAGCCAGGACAGCTCCCGGTTGAGGAACCGGTCCTCCGGCAACGACCCGTCGTCACTCGGGTGGTCGCCCTCGGTCGGTCCGGGCGTCGAGTCGTCGGCGTCGGGCGCCTCGGCGGTGTAGCGGGTGGCACCGGAGCGTTCGCCGCTCGCGCGGGAGCGATCAGTGGTCCCGTCCGAGGTGCCGGCGGTCTCGGCGGCGGTGCGGGCGGCGGCGTCGGCCGTGCGGGTGGCCTCCGTGTGGGTGGCCTCGGTGCGGGTGGCGTTGGCGGCTTCCGCGCCGGCGCCGCGCAGAAAACGCCCGTCGGGTCCGCGCTGCCGGCCGGACCGGCCGGCGGTCGAGCCGGCCCGCGGGGCGTCGGAGGGCAGGACGGAGGACGCCGGAGCGGGAAAGCGCCGTGGCGCGGGGGTACGTCGGGCGGGCACGATGCTCACTTACCCATCATCTCCCGATGAGGGTGAACGGAACATGAACAACACTAAGGTCAACTCAGCTCAGGCCGGGTAACGAGATCTTCGTTACCTGCCCGGAGTCATCGACGCTGATGGTCACCCGCTGGCCGGAGCGCAACAGCCGGAAGTGCGAGCCCTCAAAGACCGGCGCCCCGAAACGCAGCTCAGCGCCGTCGTCGAGCAGGAGGGTGCCGGAGCGGCTGTCCTCGTCGAAGGTGGCGACCGTACCTTGCATGGCCAGGACGCTACACGCCGACGGCGGGTAGGTCGGCGCTGCCGGCCCACATCAGGAGCCGGCGGGTGTGCCCGCCCAGACCCAGCGCCGCGGCGGCACGCAGGTCGTCGACGGTGTCCACGTCGCGGCGCAGGCTCCACCAGTCACCGCCGAGCGGAACCGCTCCGGACGCGGCGTGGGCGGCCGCCGAGTCGGCTCCGAAGCGGGGCTGCAGCTGGGTCCCGGGCGGCGCCGTCAGCAGGACAGTTCCGGTGCCGGCCGCGTCGGCCACGAACCGGCGCGCCGGGCGGCGGGCGGCGGCGCGCAGAGCCGCCGACAGTTCCGCCGGGCGCAACGCCGGCAGGTCGG
>DASVVF010001109.1:0-3939 GCA_036386695.1 Catenuloplanes sp.
CAGACCGAGTCCACCGCCGCCGGAGTCCTTGCGTACGACATCGGCGGCATGCCGAGGGGTACGGGCGCGTTCGCCACGGAACGCGACGTCGAAGACCCGGGGCAGGTCGTGATCCGGTATCCCGCCGCAGGTGTCGGCCACCGCCAGCCAGACCGAGTTGGCGTCGCGGCCGGCGTCGACCGTGACCGTGCCGTCCTGCGGTGTGTAGCGCACCGCGTTCACCAGCAGGTTGGCCACCACCCGGGACAGTTCCGGCTCGCTGGCCCGCACCGCCGGCCAACCGGATTCCGCGGCGACCAACCGGATGCCCCGGCTGTCGGCCAGCGGTGTGGTGGAGGCGATCGCGTCGGAGACCACCTCGGCCAACGGCACTGTGGACAGCGTGAGACGCAACGCGCCGGCGTTGATCCGGGACAGTTCGAACAGGTCGTCGACCAGGCGGGTCATCCGGTCCGTCTGGACCCGGATGCGCCGGTGGTACTCCGCCACGGTGGTCGGGTCGTGGATCACCCCGTCCTCCAGCGCCTCGGCCATCGCCCGGAGGCCGGCGAGCGGCGTACGCAGGTCGTGCGAGACCCACGCGACCAGGTCGCGGCGGGCCGCCTCCATCTGCCGTTCCCGGGCGCGGGCCTGGTCCGCCCAGACCGCCGCCAGGGCGAGCCGACGCCCGAACAGCCAGCCGACGCCGAGGCTGACCACCGCCGCGGCGGCCACCGTTGTCAGCACGACCTGCAGGTCGTGCGGGGACAGGAACATCGCCTGGGCGACCATCACCACCCCGGCCACCACCGCGGTCACGGTGACCCCGAGCAGCACACAGATGTGTACGGTGATCGAACGCCCGCGCAGCAGCCGCAACAACAACGCACCGAGCAGCCCGACCACCCCACCGGCGAGCAGTGCGGCGGCGGCGATCAGGGACAGGTCACGCACGTCGCGCCTCCGCTGAGCCGGCCGGCTGCACGGCGGTTCCCTCCGGGTCGTACCGGTAGCCGACCCCCCAGACGGTCGCGATCCGCCGCGGTTGTGCCGGGTCCTGCTCGATCTTCTCGCGCAGCCGGCGGACATGCACCGTGACCGTCGACTGGTCGCCGAACTTCCATCCCCAGACCCGCTCCAGCAGGTCGGCGCGCGGCCACACCAGCGACGGGTGGCGCAGCAGGAACACCAGCAGGTCGAACTCGCGGACGGTCAGCGACAACTCCTGGTCGCCGAGGTGGGCCAGCCGCCGACCGGTATCGACCCGCAGGGCGCCGTCGCCGAGCACCTCGGTGTCACTGGCCGCGGCCGGTTGGGCGGCCACCCCGGCCCGACGCAGCACCGACTGCACCCGCAGGACCAGTTCCCGGGGCGAGAACGGTTTGGTGACGTAGTCGTCGGCGCCCATCTGCAGGCCCACCACCCGGTCGGCCTCCTCGCCCAGTGCCGTCAGCATCACGATCGGCACCTGGGGTGACATCGCCCGCATCCGCCGGCACACTTCCAGGCCGTCGATGCCCGGCAACATCAGGTCCAGGATCACCAGGTCCGGGGGGCGGGCGGCCAGCGAGCTGAGGGCGGCCGCCCCGTCACCCGCCGAAACCACCTGGTACCCGGCATGCTCCAGGTAACGCTGGACGACGTCGCTGACGGTCGGGTCGTCATCGACGACAAGGATTCGCTGAGCCACCCGCCCGAGGCTACCGACGTGGTGCGGGCGTCGCCGAGCGTCAAACCCTTTCGGAAGTCTTACGCGCCTGGTCAGACCGACGGCTCGGGGCTGCCGACCCCCTCGGGCAGGCCGACGTCGGGGTCGGTCCCGCCGGCGCCGGGAACGTCCGCCCCGGGCGGCGCGACGCCCGCCGGGGCGGCACCGGCCTCCGAACTCTCCACCGGAAACAACTCCACCAGCCCGGTGATCTGCAACAGGGTCACCAGGAACGGTGCCGGATCGACCAGGACCAACCGGGCGTCGGCGGCCAGCGCGGCGCGGTAGAGCGAGATCAGGGCGCTGAGGCCGGTCGAGTCGATGAACGGCATCGCCCGCACGTCGACGCGCACCTCCGCCGGGTGGCGCTGGCTGAAAACCTCACCGACCACCCCCATCAGGTCGCCAGCGGTGGCGAAATCGATCTCGCCGACCAACGTGACCACCACGCCGTTCGCGGTGTCGGCCCAGCTGGCAGTCTTCATGTCCGGTCCACCCACCCGTTCCGGCCGTTGCGCGTGACCAACATACCCGCCCGGTGTTGCGGACCGTCCCCGGCCGGACCACGGCATCGCAACTCACCGGGACCTGACGGACAGCCGGGGCGCACTACCCGGCCGTCTCGACCTCACTGTCGGCAGGAACGCGCCCCGGGTGAGGGGATCGCCGGTGGTCGCGGGCGTCCACGGCGCAGCCGTTCAGAACAGGCCTATCGCCCAATTCCAGGCGCTCATCACCCAAGGGGTCTGCTGCAGGTATGCCACCCCGACGCAGCCCAGGAACAACGCGGTGACCAGATGCGCGCCGCGGGCCGACCGGCGAACCCGGCCGAGTTGCCGCTCCAGGACCACCTGCCCGACCACCCGGGCGAGGCCGAACACGCCCGCCGCGACGGCCAGTGACAACACGAAGACCAGGATCGGCGTGGTGAGGTCGCCGCCCGAGGCCAGGGTCCACACGCCCCAACAGACGAACGCGAACAGCGCCCCGGCCACGCTCCAGCCGCCACCGCGGCGCAGTTGATCCAGATGCCAGCCGACCGAGCGGCGCGGCTGCGCTCCGGTCCCGCCCGGCCAACCCGTTCCGGTCGGCTCATGCGCCGCCACCGGCATCGTCTGGGTGCGTGGGGCGGCCGGCTTCACGTGCGCGACACCGCGCTGGAAGGCCGGGGTGGACACCGGCGCGGGCGTCGGCTCGGGATCGGGCAGGTGGGCCCACGGGTCCTGCGGCGGTACCGCCGCGGTCCGGTCACCCCACGACTGCGGATGATCTGCCATGATCTCCTCCCGGATTGCCGGCGCCAGCGGGGGCGCCTGCCTTCGAGAGTAACGAGCCGACAAATAGGTCGCCTCGCCCGTCGACCCGGTGCCAATATCGAATGAGTGACGGCAGGCTGTCCCTTCACCCCGCGGGGCCCCGGCCGCCCGGGACGGTCAGCGCGCTGTTCGGGCGATAACGGCCACGACGGCCATCGAGGTGTTCTGATCGCTGCCAGCCGGTAGGTTCAGCGAATGGCCGAACCTGAACGGCGACGACGCCGGCTGCGCCACTCAGCCGCCGGAACCCCGTCGGCGCCCGCCGACGGATCGCCGGGCGCCTCGGACGGATCGCCGGGCGCCTCGGACGGATCGCCGGGCCCGCTGGACGGACCGCCGGGCCCGCTGGACGGACCGCCGGAAGCGGTCGACGGGCCGCCGGAAGCGGTCGACGGGCCGCCGGAAGGGGCCGAGGGGCCACCGGAAGGGGCCGAGGGTTCGTCGTCGGCGGCAGCGGCACCGTCGGTTGCCGGCGCCCACCGGAGCGCCGGAGATCAGCGGCCGTTGGCCGCCGCCGGTCCGGTCCCCGACGCGCCACCGGCGGTGGCCGGCGGCGCCAGTGCCTTCGCGGCACAGACCCGCGGGGTGTACGACCCCGGCGCGCCGGACGCGACGGTCACCGAAGGACCCGGCGCGGTGGCCTCCCCTGCCGTGACGTCCGGCGCCGAGCCGACACTCCCGCCGGCGCGCCCCCGGCGTACCACGGGGTCGCGGCGCCGGCCCGGGGGTAGGGGGTCAACCACACCCTCCGAGGCCGATGCGACCGAAGCCGGCGAGGCGGGGCCGGCCGGAACCGACACGGGCGGAGCCGGAGCGACCGGCAACGGCCCGCCAGGCAACGGCCCGCCAGGCAACGGCCCGCCAGGCAACGGCCCGCCAGGCAACGGGCGGCCAGGCAACGGGCGGCCGGGTAGCGGGCGGCAGGGCACCGCGGCC
>DASVVF010001110.1:0-6060 GCA_036386695.1 Catenuloplanes sp.
TATCCGAAAGCCGCCCTGCCGCGCCAGCCGCACCGCCCGCAGCGCCTGTTCCTGAGCCTCGGGCGCGCAGCCAGCGGCCAGCCGTGTGGTGGCCAGCGCGATCCTGGTCTGCGCCAGGCCGTACGGGTAGCCGCAGTCGCGGCCGGCGACCAGCGCCGCCTGGTGGTCGCGCAGGGCCGCGTGGTGATCTCCCTGCTCGTACCGGGCTGAGCCGAGCGCGTGGAGGGCGTCGACTGCGCCGATTCGGTCGCCGATCCGGCCGGCCTGGGTAAGGGCCACCCGCGCGCATTCGACCGCCTCCCGGTACCGGCCACTGTCGCGGTGCACCAGGGACAGTCCGACGAGCACCCGCGCCTCGTGCAACCGGTCACCAAGTTGGCGGGTGAGTTCCAGTGCCCGGTTGAGTTGCTGCCAGGCGGGGTCGACCTGCCCGAGGAGATGGTGCGTGACCCCGAGGTTGCCCAGGCACGCCGCCTCCCCGCTGAGCGACCCGAGCTCCCGATAGATCCTGTGGGCAGCGACCTGGCGTTCCGCCGCCCTGTCCAGCAGTCCCCAGCTCAGGTAGACGAGCCCGAGCTGCTCGAGCGTACGTACCTCGCCGCCGCGGTCGCCGACGGCCCGGAACATGCTCAGCGCCTCGGCGTGATGCTTCCACGCCCGGTGCAAGCGCCCGGTGGTCCGGTGCACGAGGGCCATGTTCTCCCCGGCGCTGGCGCGTCCCGGCGTCCACCCCACGACGGTGGACAGGGCCCCGGCGCGTTCGAACTGCCGGATGGCCTTGGCGTTCCGGCCGAGGCGATGGCTGATGAGGCCGAGGCTGTTGTGCGCCGTCGCGGCGCCCCGATGCTCGCCGTCCTTGACCGCGGCCGTGAGTGCGGCCCGCGCAACCGAGGACCAGTCCCCGATGTCGGCGCGCCGGGTCAGATCGCCACGCAGCGCGTCCGCCAGGAGCCACGCGGTTCGCCGCTGCCCGTGCGCGGCGGTGACGCTGACGGCGACCAGATTGGCGCGCTCAGCGTCGAGCCACGCGATCGCGTTGGCGTGGCTCGTGAACGGCCGCGACACCATCGTGGTGGCGGTCGGTGGGAGCCGGACCACCTGTGGGTACAGCAGGCGCGCGGCGGCGTCGGCGATCCGAAGGTACCAGTCGAACAGGCGCCGCGTCGCGGCATTGCGACCGGCCTGCGACTCCTCGCTCAACACCCGCTCGCGGGCGTACAGGCGGAGCAGTTCGTGGAACGTGTAGCGGCCCGCCCGGTGACCCTGCAGCAGGTGGGTGCCGGCAAGTCGGCGCAGTAGCGTCGCCGCCTTGGGCACGGTGATATCAGCCAGTGCCGCGGCGTCCGGGGCCGCGAAATCCCGGCCTGGATGCAGACTCAGCAGGCGCAAGAGTCGCCGCTCCGGTGCGCCGGCGGCCTCGTACGAGTAGTGGATCACCGTTCGGACCGCAGTCTCCCCGTCGTCGTCGATCTCCAGCGCGGACAGCCGGTTGCCGTCGGCCAGCCCGGCCACGTAGGCGCCGATGTCGGCGGGTGCGCCGCAGGCAAGATGGGCGCCTGCGATCCGCAGCGCCAGTGGAAGGTACCCGCACAGTTTGGTCAGATTCGCGGTCGCGGTCGGCTCCGCTCCTGTGCGCTCCGGGCCGACGACCGATTCGAGCAGGGTGATCGCGTCGTCCCGGTCAAGGACATCGAGGTTGACCGGGTGGGCCCCATCGCGGGCCACCAGACCGCGAAGCTGGTTTCGACTGGTGACCACCACCAGGCACTCCGGGCTGCCCGGTAGCAGCGGACGGACCTGGTCGGCCGACCGCGCGTTGTCCACGAGCAGCAGGACCCGCCTGCCGGCGAGCAGCGAGCGGTACAGCGAGGATGCGTCGGACTCCTCGGGTGGGATCCGCTCGCCCGGCACGCCGAGCGACGACAGCAGGTGGGCCAGCGCCTCAAGCGGGGCCACCGGTCGGCCGGGACCGTAGCCGCACAGGTTGATGTACAGCTGTCCGTCTGGGAACCGCTCGGCGACCTGATGTGCCCAGCGCAGTGCGAGCGCGGTCTTGCCGACTCCGCCCGTGCCCGTGATCATGGCGATCACCATGCCACGCTGGCCGTCGTCGCCGGACGCGGGCAGCAGGCCGTCCAAGGCCTTGAGCGCGGGTGCCCGGCCGGCAAAGCCGGCGACGTCGGCGGGCAGCTCGCGCGGCGCCGATGTCACCGTCGACATCGCCCCCGGCACCGGTGCCGGCGGGACCGATCCACCGGCCGGCACGGCGAGCAGCGCGGTGTCGTTGCGTAGGATCCGGTCCCGCAGCTCCACCAGCTCGCTACCCGGATCGATGCCCAGGTCATCGACGAGACGCTGCCGGGCTTTCTCGAAATGCTGCAGGGCGTCCCCCTGCCGGCCCTGCCGGTACAGGACCAGCATCAGTTGACTGATCAGGCGTTCCCGCCACGGATGTGCGTCGATCAGCTCAATCAGCTCACCGACGAGGTGGCGGTGGTTGTCGAGGCCGATCTCCAGGTCGATTCGCTGCTCGACGACCGCGAGTCGGCGCTCGTCGAGCCGGCGGGCGGCGGCGATCAGCGCCGGGCTGCCCAGCCCGTCCAGAGCGGGACCTCGCCACAGCGCCAGGGCGTCGGACAGCTGGCCGATTGCGCCCGGAGCGTCGCCGCGTGCGCAGAGCCGTTCGGCCCGGCGAACCCGGTCCTCAAAGATGTCAATGTCGCGCTGTCCCTCGGCCACCCGGATCACGTACCCGGAGCCGACACTGTCGACAATCTCTCCGGCGTAGCCCGCCGTACGGATCTGGCGCCGGAGGGTGGAGACCCGGTTCCGTACCTGAGTGTGTGCGGTGGCCGGCGGGTCATCAGCCCACATCGCCTCCACCAGACGGCTTACTGGTACGACCTGGCCGGCATCGACGAGCAGTGCGGCCAGGAGTGATTGGGCCGTCTGCCCGCCGATGGGCACAGGTCGATCATGAATTCGGATCTCCAGCGGCCCGAGCAGGCCGAACATGACTGGACGGTTTGCACCGCTTCGCTGCGTCATCATTCCCCGTGACTTCCAGCTGTACTACCCCGTTAGGCCCTGCGCTCATCGATGATGCTCGGTGTTGTCGACGATGGACGGGCACGTCCCATGGTATCGATAGCAACCAAATTTGAACATAATGGACGGTGAGCAGCGTTGGTGGGGTGGGTCGGCTTCATCCAGCTGCCCGTCCGGGGCAGGAACCTGGCCCGGAATGGGCGACCTCTCCCGCAACCATCCGCCGCGCCCGCGTAGGCGGGCACTCGGTGTGAAGAGAGCGCCACACAGGGTCCGTTCCATTCGGAAGACGTCGGCGGCGTCGCCCGCCGCGCAAGCGGGCCCGCGACGCGTATTGGCCGGCGCCGGATGACCGCCCAGGGCGCGCCCCGGGAGAGCGGCACGAAGGCGGAGCCGCCGTCGAAGCGTGTTCCCAAGCACGTCCCGGTGGGCCCCCCGTCCACTGGTCCCGCATTGCTGCGGCTCCAGGCGGCCGCCGGCAACGCCGCCGTCGCCGGGCTGCTGGTCTCGTAGCCGCAAGCCGTGCCGTTGGACAGCACCCGGCGGGGGAGGGGGCGGTGAGCCGCCACGCCTCGGTCAGGAGTTCGGTGAACTCGTCGTGCTCGACGTCGGGCAGCCGCACCTCCACCCAGGCGAACCTGCCGGAGCCCGAGGTTGGCGACGATGTCCGCGTCGTCGCGTGCGCTGCCGATGTCAGCGGGGACGAACCGGGTTGGTGGGGCGGCGAGGACGAGGACGAGGACGAGGCCGATGCGCTGGCGCAGTCGCCGTGGCGGCGGGGTCAAGGTCGCGGGCTTCGGCGTACTCGAGCCAGGTTTTGCCGATGGCGCCGTGCCGGTACGCGAACGCGAGCCCGGATAGCGTCATCGAGCTCGGTTGGTGGACCCATGCCCGGGTCCGGCCAGTTGCATGGTGCCGTAACCGAGGCCGCGCACGGGCAGGTCGCCGCCGAGCAGGAAGGTGTCGGCGGTGGTGACGGTGGTGCCGTGCAGGTCCGGGCGCAGGCGGTGGTGCTCGCCTACGAGACAGTCCTGGTCGCATCCGGGGGAACAACGTCAGCCGCCCGCCGCGAGCGTGAGCGTAATCTCGCTTCCCCGCTTGATCTTGGAGCCGCCCTCGGGTTTCTGGGAAAGCACCGTGAACCGTGGCTTGTTCGACGGCGCTTCGCTGGTCACGACACTGACCCCGAATTTCAACCTCTCCAGGATCTCCCTGGCCTCGTCCAAACGCAGAGCGACGACGTTGGGAACTTCGACGGGCTGCTCTTCCTCTGGGCCCGAGGAGACCAGCACCGTGACCCGGCCGCCCTGATCGACCCGCGCCCCGGCCTCCGGGGCGGTGCCAATGACCGTGCCCTTCGCCACGCTGGCGCTCGGCTGAGGCTCGGACCGGGGTTGCAGCAGAAGTTCGACCAGGCGTGTCATCGCTGCGGTCTCGGTCAGCCCGGCCACCGCGGGGATGGTCACTTTGGGCGTGCCGGGATTGGTGTTGGGGTTCCCGCCCGGATTTCCGCCGGTGTTTCCGCCGGGGAACGGCACCCTCTCCACCTCTTCCTTAAGCTCGGAGCCCTTGTGGGCTTTGCACTTCGCCGGCTGCTGCGAACTTGGTGCCGCGGCCACTGTGAAGGCCCGCCCACCGCTGAGCTCGATGTTCGCGGTCGCGGTGGCGAACGCCCCGCCGAGCACCATCAGGTCATCGAACGGGATCGAGCCTTGGACCCGGTAGCAGAAAGCCCGGCTCAGGTCGGCGCCGGCGACCTGATCGGCCGGCAGCGGCGCCGGCAGGATGTACGCCACCCGCTGCACCTCGCGCATCGCGCCGTCGTCGCCGAGCAGCCACAGCGTCACGTCATACTTGACCTTGGGATTACCGGACGGCCGGGTGGGGCCCTGGACCGAAGCGAAGTAGCCGAGCCGCAGGTACGCGTCCACCTTGATCACGCCGAGGTCGGCGGAGGCCGCTCCGGTCTGGACGTTGAACTCGTAGTCGCGTGGTCGGGCGCCGTTCGCCACGATGCGCACAGTGTGCCGGCCGTCCCCGACATCGGTGAGCTGGAAGCGGCCGGCGTCGTCGGTGGTGGATTTCGACGGCACGCCGTCGAGGGTCAGGGCGGCACGCGGCACGGGCGCGCCGTCCAGTTCGACCATGCCGGTCACGGACGCCTTGGTCGGGAAGAACAGCTCTCGGGCCCCAGTGCCGGCGGGCGTGAAGACGACGAGCAGCAGCCCGCCGACAACCGCTACGAGAACCGGGATGATCAGGTTCTTGGTCCAGTCGCGGGATTGGCCCTGCGGGGATGACGGTGGGTCACCGGGGGTGGCGCTCATGTCGCCGTCCTTGCCAGGAGAAGGAAACCCGAGTCTGCGTCGACCTGCTGGCGACCGCAGTCAAATCACGGACCCTAGCTCGATTGACCGAGGGTGTTGAACAACCGCCGGGTCGGCGGTTGCCGCCGTTTTGGCAGG
This sequence comes from Catenuloplanes sp., assembly GCA_036386695.1. GTDB lineage: Bacteria > Actinomycetota > Actinomycetes > Mycobacteriales > Micromonosporaceae > DASVVF01. The sequence goes on from DASVVF010001110.1 coordinate 5,514, forward strand.
CCAGGCGCTCCGACATCAACGGTCCTGCCAACACAACAGGCCGGAACTTGACAGGGAACTGGGTTGTCCGCTCCACTCTGATGCGTTCTGGGCGCGACTCAAGGCCCACAGCCCGGCCGAATGGGCCGACGCGGTCGCCTTCGACAAGGCCATCCGCCACGGCTCGGCGCGGGCCAACGCCGACGAACACCCGCTACGCGGGCAGTTCTTCCTGCACGCCTCACGGGTGCCACTAAGAGCCTGGTAAAGGTGGGGCGTCTACGCCGTCGCCCGCTGGGAAATCCTGCTGGGCCGGCGAGCACCCGAGCCGACCCAGACCGGCCAGCGCGGCAGACCCGTCCTGGCCCCACCGTTCGTCGAGTGGCTCATGGGCCTCGACGAAGGGTTCGTCACCGAGCTCGACCTGCCGCGCACCCTCGCCCTGCGGGTGCTCGGCAACGGCGTCCCCCTACCAGGCGGCGGTCGCGTTGCGGCTGCTGCTGTGCCCCCACCGGTGGGCGGTGCCCGCATGAGGGCCCAGCCGACCAATCACGAGGGCCCCGCCGGG
>DASVVF010001111.1:0-9539 GCA_036386695.1 Catenuloplanes sp.
CCGGATGGCAACGAGATCGGATTCGGCGGCGGGCCGGTCTGACCCCGGCCCGGTGGCAACTACCGGGGCCGGACCGGCGGCGGTGGCGTGGCCACCGCGCGGGATTCAGCCGAGGACGAGAACGCCGGGCAGGATTCAGGACGACGACGAGAACGCCGCGTCGAAGGCGGCGCCCGGCGCGTCGAAGGCCAACCGGCGCACGAACTGCAGTGCCTCGGGGGCGCCGACGAGCCGGTCCATTCCGGCGTCCTCCCATTCGATGGAGATCGGGCCGTCGTAGCCGATCGCGTTGAGGGCCCGGAAGCAGTCCTCCCACGGGACGTCGCCGTGCCCGGTGGAGACGAAGTCCCATCCCCGGCGCAGGTCCGCCCAGGGCAGGTGGGAGGCGAGCCGGCCGCGTCGACCGTCGCCGGTGCGGACCTTCGCGTCCTTGCAGTCGACGTGGTAGATCCGGTCGGCGAAGTCGAGGATGAAGTTGACCGGGTCCAGGTCCTGCCAGACGAAGTGCGACGGATCCCAGTTGAGGCCGAACGCCGGCCGGTGCCCGATCGCCTCCAGGGTCCGCTTCGCCGTCCAGTAGTCGTACGCGATCTCGCTGGGGTGCACCTCGTGGGCGAAGCGGACCCCGACGGAGTCGAAAACGTCCAGGATGGGGTTCCACCGGTCGGCGAAGTCGGCGTACCCGCGTTCGATCATGGCCGGCGGCACGGGTGGAAACATGGCCAGGGTGTGCCAGATCGACGAGCCGGTGAACCCGACGACCGTGCGCACGCCCAGCTTCGCCGCCGCGCGGGCGGTGTCCTGCATCTCGGCGGCGGCGCGCTGGCGTACCCCTTCGGGTTCGCCGTCGCCCCAGATCCGGCCTGGCAGGATGCCCTGGTGCCGCTCGTCGATCGGGTGGTCGCAGACCGCCTGCCCGACCAGGTGGTTGGAGATCGCGAAGACCCGCAGGTTGTGCTTGGCCAGCAGCTCACGCTTGCGCTCGACGTAGCCGTCGTCGGCGAGCGCCCGGTCGACCTCGAAATGGTCGCCCCAGCAGGCGATCTCCAGGCCGTCGTAGCCCCACTCGGACGCCAGCCGGCAGACCTCGTCGAACGGCAGGTCGGCCCACTGACCGGTGAAGAGGGTGATGGGGCGCGCCATGTCAACTCCCTTGATGAGAGGGTGCCGCCGGCATCGGCTCCACCCGGGTCCAGGACGACTCCCGCGCGGCGGAGCGTTCCACCGCGTCGAGCACCAACTGCACCCGCAGCGCGTCCTCGAAGGACGGTTGCGGGTCCCGGCCCGCGCCGATCGCCGCCAGCAGGTCGCGGATCTCATGGGTGAACGAGTGCTCGTACCCGATCAGGTGCCCGGGCGGCCACCACGCCGACAGGTACGGGTGGTCCGGTTCGGTCACCAGGATCCGGCTGAAGCCCTGCTCGGTGCCGGGCGCCGTGCGGTCGTAGAACTCCAACTCGTTGAGCCGCTCCATGTCGAACGCGACCGAGCCGGCGGACCCGTTCAGCTCCACCCGCAGCGCGTTCTTGCGGCCGGTGGCGAAGCGGGTCGCCTCGTACGTGGCGATCGCCCCACCGTCGAGGCGGGCCAGGAACAACGCCGCGTCGTCGACGGTGACCGCCCCGGTGCCCCGCGCACCGTTGCCACCGGCGGCGGCCAGTCCCCGTGAGCCCTCCGGCAACGGCCGCTCGGCGACGAAGGTCTCCGTCAGCGCGCTCACGCCGGTGATGGACTGGCCGGTGACGTACTGGGTCAGGTCGACGATGTGCGCGCCGATGTCGCCCAACGCCCCGGAGCCGGCCTTGTCCCGCCGCAGCCGCCACACCAGCGGGAACTGCGGGTCGACGATCCAGTCCTGCAGGTACACCGCCCGCACGTGGCGGACCTCGCCGATCCGGCCGTCGGCCACCAGCTGCCGCATCAGGGTGACCGCCGGGACCCGGCGGTAGTTGAAGCCGCACATCGCGCGTACCCCGGATGCTCGGGCGGCGGCCGCGGCGGCGGTCATCTCACGGGCCTCCGCCACGGTGTTGGCCAGGGGTTTCTCGCACAGCACGTGCTTGCCGGCGGCCAGCGCGGCCAGCGCGATCTCGGCGTGGCTGTCACCCGGGGTGCAGATGTCGATCAGGTCGATGTCGTCCCGGTCGATCAACGTGCGCCAGTCGGTGGCGTGCTCCTGCCAGCCCATCCGGTCGGCGGCCTCGGCCACCTTCCCGGCGTCCCGGCCGCAGATCACCGCCATCTGCGCCGACACGGGCAGGTCGTACACCCGGTTGACGGTCCGCCACGCCTGCGAGTGCGCGGCTCCCATGAACGCGTAGCCGACCATGCCGACCCGCAGCTGTCTGTCGGTGCCCACCACGGTGCTCTCCTCCCCGCCGATGTCAGGAGTCGAGCTTGAGATTACCGACCGTGCGGGATGCCGCCACCGGTCACGCCAGCACGAAGGTGTAGCCCTTCTTCTTCAACTGCCGGATCGTCGAGTCCAGGGCGGCGACGGTGGTCGTCCGGTTGCCGCCACCGTCGTGCATCAGGACGACGCTGCCCGGCCGCACGTTGCGGACGATCCGGTTGGTGATGGTCCCCGCCGACGGGCGTTCCCAATCGCGGGTGTCGACATCCCACCCCAGCGTGCGCAGTTGGCAGCTCTGCACCACGGCCCGTACCCGGCTGTTCGACGAACCGTACGGGAACCGGAACGTCGTGGGGGTCACGCCGGTGACCTTCCGGACCCGCCACTGGGTGTCGAGCACCTGCTTGCGCGCCGCCGAGGACGACAGCTTGGCCATGTCGGGGTGGTTGCGGGTGTGGTTGCAGAGTCGGTGACCTTCGGCCCGGATCCGGCGCGCCGTCCTCGGATGCTGGGCCACCTTGTCGCCCAGCACGCAGAACGTCGCCTTCACCCGGTGCCGACGCAGAATGTCCAGGATCCGCAGGGTGTAGGCCGGACTCGGACCGTCGTCGAAGGTGAGCGCGACGGTTCGGCGCGCCGCCGCCTGCGCGGGCGCAGCCACGGTCAGCAGGCCGGGAACGAGCAGAAGCAGCAGTACGAGGGCGCGCAGTCTCATCGACTTGACCTCCGGCGGAGTAGGGAACCTGGACCGGTGACACCGGTCGGGCACGACGTGGGGAAACAATGACGTTAGAAAGACCGCCTTTGGCCCGCCTGAGGCAATGCAGTGGCGGTGCCTGAGGGCACTGCAGTCGCGGTGCCTGAGGGCACTGCAGTCGCGGTGCCGCGTGCCCTCAGGGCGCCACCCGCCGGCCGCGCCGGGCCAGCCGGAGCAGCACGCCGACCCCGAACACCGCCAACCCGGTCAGAACCGAGTCGGTGGGCAGGGTGGCGGCCAGCAGCAGGCAACCCACCAGGCCCAGCACCGGTACGGCGCGCGGCGGCGCGCCCTCGTCGCGACGCAGGCTCAACGCCGCGGCGTTCGCGACGGCGTAGTAGACCAGCACCCCGAACGACGAGAAGCCGATCGCGCCGCGCAGGTCAGCCACCAGCACGAGGCCGGTGACCGCCAGTCCCACCGCCACCTCGGCCCGCGCCGGAACCTGCCGGCGCGGATGCACCACACCGAGGACCGCGGGCAGGTGCCGGTCGCGGGCCATGGCCAGCACGGTGCGCGACACCCCGAGGACCAGGGCGAGCAGGGCGCCGAGGACGGCAACAGCGGCGGCCAGGCGGACCACCGGGACCAGCCAACCGGCGCCGGCCACCCGGACCACGTCGACCAGCGGGGCAGCCGCGGCGGCCAGCCCGGCCGGGCCCAGGGTGATCAGGGCCGCCAGTGCGACGGCGGCGTACAGCACCAGCGTGATGCCCAGCGCGATCGGCACGGCCCGCGGGATGGTGCGGTGGGGATCGCGTACCTCCTCGCCGAGGGTGGCGATCCGCGCGTACCCGGCGAACGCGAAGAAGAGCAGGCCGGCGCCCTGTAAGACCCCCCACAGCGACCCCGCCGGGGCTGCCGGCGGGTGCGGACCGGCGTGGTCGGCGCCGAGCAGCGCGGCGACGACCACCACCGTGAGCACCGCGCCGACGAAGACCACGATGATCCGGGTGAGCCGCACGGAGCGGTGCACCCCGCACAGGTTCAGTCCGGTCAGGGCCGCCACCGCGACGACCGCAACCGGCCGCGCGGCGGTGGGCGCCACGTAGGCGCCGAAGGTCAGCGCCATCGCGGCGCAGGACGCCGTCTTGCCCACCACGAAGCCCCAACCGGCGAGGTAACCCCAGAAGTCGCCGAGGCGGCGCCGGCCGTACACGTAGGTGCCTCCGGAGGCCGGGTAGCGCGCCGCGAGCCGCGCCGACGAGGTCGCGTTGCAGTAGGCGACCACCGCCGCCACGGCGAGCGCCATCGGCAGCCAACCGCCGGCCACGGCGGCGGCCGGCCCGAACGCGGCGAAGACCCCCGCGCCGATCATCGCGCCGAGGCCGACGACGACCGCGTCCACCGTCCCCAGCCGGCGCGGCAACCGCCCGTACCCCCCGGCCGGCGCGGCGGCGTGGTCGTCGCGGGTCATCGGGCCGGGAGGGCGGGCGGTTCCACCGCGCGAGGCTATCGCCCGCCGGGCCGCCTCGCGCGCGCACCACGTCACGGCGCCGCGACTGTGCGCTCACCGGCCAACTACCCGACGTAGACAACGACGGATCGGCGCCCGCAACGGGACCGGAGGCGGGCCACTCGGGGGTTTCGCCCGGTGGGAGTGAATGTTAACTTCGGCAGTCCCCGCGCTTTCCCGCCCGGCCCTGTGCGCCTCATCGATGAGTCCGTGCGGCCGCTCAACAAAAGGCTCTGACCCACCGGAATGGTTGACGCACCGTTGCAGGCCACGACCGCGCCGCACCCCCAACCGGTTGCCGCCACCGGTGGACCGCCTCGCCCACCCGGCCGCAGGCCGCGGTTCGGGCTGTCCGACGTGCGCGCCTTCGCCCGCCGCCACGCGGTGTTCCTGGTCGTGCTGGGCGTGGCCGTCGGGCTACGCCTGGTGGTCGCCCGGATCTACCCCTACGCCTTCTTCTTTCCCGACAGCCAGACGTACGCGACGGGGGCCCTGCACGGCGAGCCGAACCCCACCCGCCCGTTCGGCTACTCGGCGTTCCTGATGCCGTTCCTGCACGGGCCGATGAAGGTCGTCGCGGTGGTGCAGCACGCGATGGCCCTGGCGCTGATCACCGCCGGGTACGCCGTCCTGACCAGGCGCGGGATCCGACCGTGGCTGGCCGCCCTGGCCGTGACGCCGATCACGCTCAGCGGGCGTGAGCTGACCCTGGAGCACCTGGTTCTCGCCGAGACCCTCTTCGTCGTGCTGGCCGGCGGCGGCCTGTTGGTGCTGACCTCCCGACGGCGCGACTCCCCGCTGATCGCCGCCGTCGCCGGCCTGCTGATCGCCGGGGCCGCCCTGACCCGCAGCATCGGGCTGCCGCTGATCGCGCTGTGCCTGCTCTACCTGCTCGTGCGGCGCTCCGGCTGGCGGGTGCTGGGAAGCTTCACACTGGTCGTCACGCTGGCGCTGGGCGGGTACCTCGGGTGGTACCACCAGCATCGCGGGGTCTACGCCTTCGGCGAGGGCCAGGGCCGCTTCCTCTACGGCCGGGTGATGACCTTCGCCGACTGCGACCGGCTGCAGCTGACAGACCGCGAGCGGCTGCTGTGCGACTACCGGCCGGTCAGCGAACGGCCGACCCGCACCGACTGGTACGTCTGGGACAAGGACAGTCCGGCGAGCATCCACGCCCACGAGATGACCGACGACCCGCTGCTGGACAGCTTCGCCAAGAAGGCCATCGCGCAGCAGCCCGGCGCCTACCTGGGGGTGGTGCTCCGGGAGTCGTACTGGCACCTCATGCCGGTGCCACCGGCGACGGCCTCGTACAACTGCGGGATGTACGACCTGCCGGAGCGCCCGGGCGTCCCGTGCCGGGCGAAGAACTACTACGCCGTCGCGAGCCCCGACCAGACGCCGCGCGGCGGCACCCTGTGGCCCACGCCGATGCGCAAGGGCCTGCACGAGTACTCCCTGATCACCTCGATGATCGCCGGCCCGCTGTCCGGCGCTCTGCTGCTCATCACGCTGCTGACGGCGTGCTGGCGCCCCCGCCGGGGCTGGCGGCAGCTGGCCGACGCCCTGCTGTTCGCCGGGTTCGGCGCCGGCCTGATCGTCGGCTCGGTGGCCACCTCCATGTTCGAGCCGCGCTACGCCGTGCCGGCCCTGTTCTTCCTGCCGATCGGGGCCGCCCTCGCGGTGCACCGACTGATCACCTGGCCCCGCCGCACCGCCGCACCGCCGCCGGTGCGCCGTCCGCCGACGACCCGTCCGCCGACGACCCCACCCCGGCGGACGCGACGCCGGCGCGGGCCGCCCTGACCAGCGCGACCCACCCGGCATAGCGGGCACCCAGACCGGCGGAATGTCGAGCACCATCCGGCCGGCCGCACCGACCAAGAAGGGCCAGCGACCCATGTCCGACGAGATCGAGCTGACCGTCCTCCTGCCCTGCCTCAACGAGGCCGAGACGCTGGAGGTCTGCGTCCGCAAGGCGCTGACCAGCCTGGCGGAGCTCGGCGTCCGGGGGGAGGTGCTGGTCAGCGACAACGGCTCCACGGACGGTTCGCAGGCCATCGCGCGGGCGGCCGGCGCCAGGGTGGTGCACGCGCCGGTCCGGGGCTACGGCGGGGCGCTGCTCAACGGCATCGAGCAGGCCCGGGGCACGTACATCATCATGGCCGACGCCGACGACTCGTACGATCTGGCGAACCTCGGGCCGTTCCTCGATCAGTTGCGCGCCGGCAACGACCTGGTGATGGGCAACCGGTTCAAGGGTGGGATCGCGGTGGGCGCGATGCCGTTCCTGCACCGGTACCTCGGCAACCCGGTGCTGTCCTGGTTGGGCCGGTCGCTGTTCGGGCTCAAGGGCGTGGGCGACTTCCACTGCGGCATCCGCGGCTTCCGGCGCGACCGCGTCCGGCGCCTCGGGCTCTGCATGCCGGGCATGGAACTGGCCTCGGAACTGGTGGTGCGCGCGGCGCTCAGCGATTTCCGGATGACCGAGGTGCCGACCACCCTGCGCCCGGACGGTCGTAGCCGCGCGCCGCATCTGCGTACCTGGCGGGACGGCTGGCGGCACCTGCGTTTCCTGCTGGTGTTCGCGCCGACCCGCACGCTGATCTGGCCGGGGTTGGCGCTGTTCGCGCTGGGCCTGGTGGCCACCACGGCGCTGGTCGCCGGGCCGGTGACCGTGGGCGGCGTCCGGTTCGACATCAACGCGCTGGCCTACTCGTGCATGACCGTGCTGGTGGGCGCGCAGTTGTTCCTCTTCGGTGGCTTCGCGCAGGTCTACGGCCGCTTCGAGGGCCTGGTCCGCGATCGTCAGCTGACCCGCTGGGTGCGCTGGCTGGCCTTCGAACGGTGCGTCATGGTCGGGCTGGTGCTGGTGGCGCTCGGCCTCGCCGGAACCGTGCTGGCGCTCAACGACTGGGGTCAGGCGGGCTTCGGCAACCTGGATCCGCGCGGCTCGATCCGGCGGGTCCTGCCGTCCGCCACGGCCATCGCGCTCGGCGTGGTGGTGGTCTTCTCCGGCCTCTTCGCCAGCCTGCTCACCCTGCGCGGGATGAGCACGGTCCCGGCCGGCGGGGATGACGGCGCTGCCGGCACCATCCCCGAACAGCGCGACGGCTCGGGCGACCGCGAGCTGACCCTGCGCTGAGACGCCCGGAGCCCCGGCGGACGTGCCCGGTGGGGTCACGGTCGCGTCCGTCCGGTGTAGAGCCCGGCGGCGGCCGGCGCGAACCCGCTCCACCGGCGTCCCATATCCGATACCGTGCGAAAAGGGAGCAATCTACGCGGAAACAGTGGCGCAGTGGACGAGAGGTCACCGACGTGCAAGCGATCTGGTCGAACAGCGACTTCGTGTACATGTGCCTTCGCGACCAGCAACGGACCAACGCGTTCCGCGCGGCCATCAACGAGGTCGTGCGACCCGGCGACCACGTCCTGGAAATCGGCGCCGGCAGCGGCATTCTGTCGCTGTTCGCCTGCGCTGCCGGTGCCGCGAAGGTCACCGCGGTGGAGATTGACCCGGCGCTCGCCGAACTCGTCCGGGCCACCGCCCGGGCGAATGGGGTCGACGATCGGCTGACCGTCATCAACGCCGACGGCCAGGATGTGGACCTGCCGGCCGTCGATGTGGTCATCGCGGAGCTGATCGACACCGGCCTGCTCGACGAGCTCCAGGTGCCGGTCATGAACTCACTCGTCAACCGCGGGGTGATCAACGCTTCGACCCGCCTTGTGCCGGCCGCGTACCGGACCGAAATGCAGCTGGTCATGGTGGACGAACGCATGTACGGCTTCACCATCAAGACGCTCCGTCACGAATGGCCGTTCTACGATCGCGACGGGAACTGGGCCGGGGTGGCGATCCACGACGTGTCGGACCGACTGGTCGCGTGGGAGGGGTCGTTCAGTTCCGGCCCGCATGAACCCCTGGTGCGTCGTCGCCTGGGGTTCACCGTTCCCGATACGTCCACGGTGAACGGCCTGAAGATTTCCGGCACGGCCACCCTGGCACCGAACCTTGAGGTCGGGGCCCAGGACAGCCTGAACGGCGACAAGATCGTGCCGCTCACCGAACGTAGTGTGCGGGGATACGCCGAGCTTGATGTCAGCTACGAAATGGGCGGTGGTCTCGGGGGGCTCACGGCCCAATGGGTGGACGAATAAACCCCCGAGCCTGTGCTCATCCGCGCGTCGTACGTCCCCGGCGCGTGGTCACCGGGGGCCGGGCGGTCAGCCCGGGCCCGGCTCGCCTGCGCCGACCCGGTCGAGAAGTTCCTGCAGCATCAGCCCACGACGCACGTCCAGGGCGTGCGGCCGGCCGGAGCGTACGGCGGCGGCGAACTCGGCGCGCAGCACCGGCCAGCACTGGGCGTGGTCGACCGTGCCGAAGTCGAGCGCCAGGGTCCCCGCCGGGCCGAACAGCTCGATCCCCGCCCGCGAGGACGCCACCCCGACCGCGCCGGACAGCGACAGCTGGCTGACCGCGCCGCCACGGTGCAGGCAGGTCAGCTCGATCCACCGGCGGCTGTCGCCGGCCGCACGTAGCTCCTCGATCGGTCCGAGCGCGGCGTCGACCAGATCCAGCAGGTGCGGCCCGAGGTCCGCCAGCGCTCCCCGGGTCAGCCGCCAACCGGTCGCCATCGCGCCGCCCAGGAACGCGCCGTGCACGTAGTGGGCCCGGGCGCCGGCCGCGTCGAACGCCCCCGCCGCGGCGAGGAAGGCCCGCGTATCGCGGTGGTAGCGCTTGGTCAGCACGAGCTGGGTGACCACGCCGTACTCCGCGACGGTGTCGGCAAGCGCACGCGCCCCATCGAGGTCGAGCGCGATGGGCTTGTCCAGCAGCAGCGCCTTGCCGGCCCGGGCGGCGCGGGGCGCGAGCCCGGCCTGCACGTCCGGCGGCACCGCGAACGCGACGGCCTCGCACCGGTCGAGCAGCTCCTCGTAGGAGCCGGCGGCGTGCGTGCCCAGCCGGGCGG
>DASVVF010001112.1:0-10957 GCA_036386695.1 Catenuloplanes sp.
CACCCACCACCGCCTCGGGTAGCGCCCGGCGCAGCGCCGCCAGCAGGGTCGGGTCGGCCGCCAGCACGGTGTCGCCGAACCCCAGCACGTCCAGGGAGATGAACCCGTCCGCGGTCTGCGCGCCGAGGTCGGCGGCGATGCTGCGGGTGCCGAGGACGATCGCGCCGAGCGCCGCCCGGCCGGGGATCCCGCCACCGATGCCGGCACTGAGCACCGCCCGGTACGGCCGGGCCGTCCCCTCGGCCAGCGCCCGCCGCCGGGCGGGGCCGGCCGCGGCCGCCGCCGGCCCGCCCCCCCCCGCGGCGACCGTGACCCCGTTCCGGCCGCCCAGACCGGCGCGCACCGCGTCCGCCTCGGCGTCCACGGCGGTCACCACGAGCAGGTCCCGGCTCATCCCTGCGGTCCGCGCGTGCCGTGTCGGGAGCCGCTCTCCCCGGCGGCGCCGTCCGGGTCGGTGTCGCCGGTGACGGTGGACTTCGACGACGGCCGGTAGATGTGGAACCCGGGGGGCGCCAGCCGTCCGTCGTCGCCCGGCCCGGCGCCGGTCGGCGCGGTCGGGGTGGTGACCGGCGCGGGCCCGCCCGGGGACGCCGGGTCGCCCGCCGGGCCCGGACTGTCGGGTGGCACCGGACTGTCGGGTGGGACCGGACTGCCCCGTGGGACCGGACTGCCCGGTGGGATCGGGGCCCCAGGGCCCCCGGTCGGCGCCGGTCCGGTGGCCGGGGCGGGCGGGCCCGGCTGGCCCGCCGCGGTGCCGGCGGACGGCGCGGGGGGTGCCTCGCCGTCCGCCCGCCCGTGCAGGCGCTCGCCGTGCAGCCGGCCGGCCATCACGGAGGCGTACCCGGCGGCCAGGACGGCGAAGCCGGCGGCGACCGCCACGCCGACCCGCCCCTGCAGCTCGATCAGACCGATCGCCCCACCGGTCACCCAGGCCAGCATCAGAACCGTCTCGGAGTGGGCGAAGGCGCTGGCCCGCTGCCGTTCGGTGATGCGTTCCTGGATGGACGCGTCGATGGCGAGCTTCGAGATGCCGCTGAAGATGGCGGTGAGCAGGCAGAACAGCGCCACCATCGGCAGCGAGTAGAGCAGGAAACTGAGCACCCCCACGCCGGCCACGATGGTCAACCCGCTGGACTGCAGGGCGGTCGGCCGGTGGATGCGCATCCGGGTGCCCAGGGCGGTGGCCAGGAACGTGCCGGTCACCAGGGCCCCGCCGATCAATCCGACCGCGCCCTGGCTGCCCACGTCCCGGCCGAACACCGTGGTGGCCAGATCACCGGCCCGGATGGCGAAGGCGAGATAGAGCAGCAGGAAGCCGTACATGGCGCGCAGCGCGGCGCCGCTGATCAGGGTGGCCACGATCAGCCGTCCGGAGAGCGCCCGGTCGCCCTCGCGGCGGCGGAAGCCGAACGCGGCCGTGAACGGGCTGGGTACGGTCTCCGGCGGGTCGGAGTCCGCCCGGGGTGGTAGCCGCAGCGAGGTCACCATGCCGATCAGGAAGATCACCGACGCCACCCGCAACGGCCACTGCGGACCCAGCCACAGGGCGGCCAGCCCGATCGGCGCCGCCATCGCACCGGCGAACGTGCCGTAGACGCTGGCCCGCGCACCGGCCTGGGACAGGCCGAGGCCTTCGGGCAGCAGCCGGGGCACCGCCGCCGAGCGGGCCACCCCGTACGCCCGGGAGAGCGCCAGCACGCCGAAGGCCGCCGGGTAGAGGCCGAAGCCGTGGATGTAGTCGGAGATCAGCCAGGCCAGGAAGGCCCGCCCGAGCATCGTCGCGGCCAGCGCGTAGCGGCGCCCGTGCCGGAAGTGGTCCAGCAGCGGGCCCACCACCGGGGCGAGCAGGGCGAACGGGACCATCGTCACCAGCAGGTAGAGCGCCACCTTGCTGCGCGCTTCGCCCAGCGGAACGTTGAAGAAGATCGTGCCGGCCAGACCGATGGCGATCAGCGTGTCGCCGGCGCAGGAGGCGGCGTGCAGGTCGAACAGCCGGACCATGCCCGACTCCCCACCGGCGCCCCGGGCCCGGGCGTTGCCGACCCGTCGGGTGACCCAGCGGCCGGTGCGCGCGGAACCGCGCAGCAGCAGGCGGAGGCTGCGGAAACCCGTGCCGACGGAGCGGCCGAACGTGGGTAACAGCGGCATTGCACCATCCTGACCTATCGCCGTTGCTTCCGTCTCGTGCCATGCATGATCATTGAGGGGAGTGGTTGGCACCGGGAGCGCCCGGTAGGGAAGAATGTCCCGGGTGACCAGGACTGCCACTGCCCGTGCCGCCAAACTCGACCAGGTCTGTGCCGACGCGGTCGGCATCGCGCGTGGCGCGATCACCGAGGCCGAGGCCGGTGACATCGGGGAACACCTCGAGGTCATCGCCGAGGGGGACCGGGTGGTGACGCACTTCTTCGAGTGTCACCTGGCCGGTTACCGGGGCTGGCGTTGGGCGGTGACGGTCACCCGGGTGCCGCGCAGCCGCCACGTCACCATCTGCGAGACGGTCCTGCTGCCCGGGCCGGACGCGCTGATGGCTCCCGGTTGGCTGCCGTGGAACGAGCGGCTCAAGCCGGGTGACCTGGGTGTCGGCGACCTGATGCCGACCTCCCCGGACGATGACCGGTTGGCGCCGGGTTACGTGCTCAGCGACGACCCGGCCGTCGAGGAGGTCTCCTGGGAGCTGGGCCTGGGCCGGTCGCGGGTGATGTCCCGGGAGGGCCGGGCCGAGACGGCCCAACGGTGGTACGACGGCGACCACGGCCCGGAGGCTCCGATCTCGACCGCCGCACCGCGCACCGCCCGCTGCGGCTCCTGCGGGTTCTACCTGCCGTTGGCCGGTGCGATGCGGCCGGCCTTCGGGGTGTGCGGCAACCTGTACGCCCCCGACGACGGGCGCGCGGTCAGCGTCGACCACGGCTGCGGCGCGCACTCGGAGGCACTGCTGGAGGCGATCCCCGCCCCGGTGGAGGAGTTGCCCACCATCTACGACGACACCGAGGTCGAGGCGGTCGCGGTGAGCCGGGCGCCCGGTTCGGTGGAGGACAGCGAGCCGGCGGAGCCGTACGGCCACGGGTAGTCGGTCAGCGCCCGGCGCCCGTCGGGTCAGTGTCCGGCCCGGCGGCTCGGTCGGTCAGTGTCCGGCCCGGCGGCGGCGCCGCTGGGCGTCGTGGCGCAGCATCGTGGCCAGGCCGACCAGGCCGATGGCGACGCCGGCCAGGCAGATCCAGAGCCAGTCGGTGTGCCCGTGGCGGGCGAGCCAGTCGCGGAAGAAGACCAGGAGGACCAGCCCCACCGCCGACCATCCGACCAGCCCGGCCACCGCGAACGGGACCATCGGCGGGTCGAGCGGGGTCGGCCGGCCCGGTACCTCACCGGTGGGGGCCGGGGTCAGCTCCCCGGTGCCGCCCGGCGGCGGCGGTACGGGCGCGGAGTGCGGTTCGGCCACCGGCTCAGCGTACGCGTCGATGATCGTCGCGGGGGTACCCCGTGGGGACATCGATCTCGGTCACGATCGTGCGCTTTGTAACGCCCGGCATCTATTCCAGGAAACCGTGGTCTGGCACGATGCGCGCATCAGACCCGTGATCACAGGCGAGGATCAGATGACTACTGTCCCGGCGGACGCGGGCGCTCCGGCGCCGGAGCGGACCGCTCCCCGAAATGGCTTCGACAGGTTCTTCGAGATCTCGGCCCGCGGCTCCACGATGGGCCGGGAGGTCCGTGGCGGCCTGGCCACCTTCTTCACGATGGCGTACATCGTGGTCCTGAACCCGCTGATCCTCGGCAACGCGGTCGACGGCGACCAGCGCAAGCTGCCGATCGCGGCACTGGCGGCGGCCACCGCCCTGGTGGCCGGCCTGATGACCATCCTGATGGGGGTGGTGGGCCGGTTCCCGTTGGCGCTGGCCGCCGGACTGGGCGTCAACGCTCTGGTGGCGTACGAGATCGCCCCCCAGATGACCTGGGCCGACGCGATGGGTCTGGTGTTCATCGAGGGCGTGCTGATCGCGATCCTGGTGCTGACCGGGCTGCGTACGGCGGTCTTCCGGGCGGTGCCGACCCAGCTCAAGACCGCGATCGGGGCCGGCATCGGGCTGTTCCTGATGATCATCGGCCTGGTCGACGCCGGCTTCGTCCGCCGGGTTCCGGACGTGGCCGGCACCACCGTGCCGGTGCAGTTGGGCCTCGGCGGCCGGTTGAGCACCTGGCCGACGTTGGTCTTCGTGCTGGGCCTGCTGCTGACGTTGGTGCTGTTCGTCCGCCGGGTCAAGGGCGCCATCCTGATCGGGATCCTGGCTACCACCGTGTTGGCGATCATCGTCGAGGCCATCGCGAAGGTGGGCCCGTCGTTCGTGAACGGGAAGCCGAACCCGAGTGGCTGGTCGCTCAACGTGCCGGCGTTGCCGGACCGGATCGTCGACCTGCCCGACCTGTCGCTGCTGGGCGAGTTCAACGTGCTGAACTCCTGGAGCCGGGCCGGGTGGCTGGTCGTGCTGATGTTCATCTTCACGCTGCTGATCACGGACTTCTTCGACACGATGGGGACGATGGTCGCGGTCGGCCAGGAGGGCGGCCTGCTCGACGAGGGCGGCATGCCGCCGCGGACCCGGGAGATCCTGTTGGTCGACTCGATCGCGGCGGCGGCCGGCGGTGCGGCCAGTACGTCGAGCAACACGTCGTACATCGAGAGCGCCTCCGGGGTCGCGGAGGGCGCCCGTACCGGGGTGGCGAACCTGGTCACCGGCGGTCTGTTCCTGTTGGCGATGTTCTTCGCGCCGTTGGTGCTGATCGTTCCGTTCGAGGCGGCCTCGACGGCGCTGGTGGTGGTCGGCTTCCTGATGATGACCGGGGTCCGGACCATCGACTGGGACGACTACGAGATCGCCATCCCGGCGTTCCTGACCATCACCCTGATGCCGTTCACCTACTCGATCTCCAACGGCATCGGCGCTGGCGTGATCACGTACGTGCTGATCAAGCTGGTCCGGGGGAAGGCCCGCGAGGTGCACCCGCTGCTCTACGGGGTGGCCGCGCTGTTCATCCTGTACTTCCTGCGCGGGCCGCTGGAGGCCGCGCTGCTCTGAACGGCCGGGCGGTAACCTCACCCCAGGTGACGGCGGTCATACGATAATCGGTGGTTGTTAGCCAGGCTCATTAGTTAGGCTAAAGACCGTGACGGAGCGGACGGTGATGGTGGAGCGTGTTCCGGCGGCGCAGTTGGCGCCGCTCCTGCGCGACGCCATCACCCGGCTCAACCGACGGGCACGGCAGGCCCGCCCGGTCGGCGACCTCACCTTGACCCAGCTCTCCGCCCTGACCAGCCTCCAGCTGGCGGGCACGCTGAGTCCCCGTGAACTGGCCGACATCGAGCGGGTCCAGCCACCGACGATGACCAAGATCGTCGGAAAGCTGGAGGAACGCGGGCTGGTGACGCGTACCCCACACCCCACCGACGGCCGACAGGTGATCCTGGCGGCGACCGAGCAGGGTCGGGCGGTGTACGCCCAGTTCGAGCGGGTACGGGACGAGTGGCTGGCGCAACGGCTGGCCGCGCTCACCCCGGACGAACGCGACGTGCTGCGGCGCGCCGCCGAGATCCTGCACCAGGTCGCCCGCACCTGACCGCCCTCCACCGGCAGCCGGCCGGTCGTCGGGTTCGCCTCGTCCACGCTGGATGACGCGTACCACCGACGGAAGGCGCAGACGCGTGCGGGCAAGGCTGAGCACGACATTCCGGTCCCTGCGGGTACGTAACTACCGCCTGTTCGCCACCGGCCAGCTGGTCAAGCTGATCGGTGTCTGGATGATGTTCACCGCCCAGGACTGGCTCGTCCTCGAGCTGTCCGGCAACTCGGCCACCGCGCTGGGCGTGGTCACCGCGCTGCAGTTCACCCCGGTCCTGCTGCTCACCCTCTACGGCGGCAAGCTCGCCGACCGGTACGACAAGCGGCTGCTGCTGATCTTCGCCAACGGCGCCTTCGCGGTGACCGCCGTGGTCTTCGCGATCCTCGTCGCGGCGGACCTGGTCGCGTTGTGGCACGTGTACCTGTTCGCCGTCCTGCTCGGCGTGGCCAACTCCATCGAAACGCCGGTCCGCCAGGCGTTCGTCTCCGAGCTGGTGGGTATGCCCCTGCTGCCCAACGCCATGTCACTGTCGGCGGCCGCGTTCAACTCGGCCCGCATCACCGGCCCCGCGCTGGCCGGTGTGGCGCTGGCCGCCTCCGGTGGGAAGGTCGGGCCCACCTTCCTGATCTCGACCGCGCTGGTGCTGGCGCCGGTGCTCACCTACTGGCGGATGCGTGCGGCCGACCTGCACCGCGAGTTGCCGCCGGCCGCGGGCGAACGCGCCGAGGCTCGCATCGCCGACGGGCTGCGCTACGTCTGGCGCCGGCACGACCTGCTGCTGCCGATCGCCATGATGGCCGTGGTCGGGATGGTCGGCTTCAACTTCCCGGTCACCCTGGCCGCCCTCGCCAAGATCGAATTTCACAGCGGGCCGGCGTCGTTCGGGCTGCTCACCACGGCGCTCGCCGTCGGGTCGCTCGCCGGAGCGTTCGCCGGGAGCGGCCGCAAGAGCCGACCCTCGGTGTACGTGGTGATCGGCGCCGCCGTCGCCTTCGGTGTGCTGGAGACGATGGTCGGCTTCGCCCCGAGCTTCTGGCTGGCGATGGTGCTGCTGGTACCGACCGGCTTCTTCGCGGTCCTGTTCGGCCAGGCATCCAACCAGCGGGTGCAGTTGGGCACCGAGGCCGCGTACCGGGGTCGGGTGATGGCCCTCTACGTCCTGGTGTTCTTCGGCACCACGCCGATCGGCGCACCGCTGATCGGCTGGTGGACCGAGCGGTACGGCGCCCCGTCGAGCATCTGGCTCGGTGGGCTCCTGTCGCTGGTCACCGGGGCGGCGGCGCTGGTCTGGCAGCTGCGCCGGACCGGGGCCCGACTGCGGTTGCGGGTCCGGCCCCGTCCCCGGCTGAGCGTGGTGTCGCTACCGGTGCCGACCCCTCCGGTCGATGGGCGGGACGTCATCGGTCCGGTCGATGGGCGGGACGTCGTCGGTCCGGTCGATGGCCGGGACGTCGACGGTCGCGGGCGCCTCAGCGAGCGGGCCGCGGCGTAGTGGTCCGTCAGATCGTGTCCGACCCGGTTCATCCGACGCCGTAGTGGAGGGCCCCGGGTCCTACGAATGGACCAAATTGGTGGCCATCGTTGATCCTGAGGCCTAACGTCAGTGAATGTGGCCGCGTCGGATGCGATGGTGCTGGCACTGATGCTGATGGCGTCCGTGCTGGTGCCCTGCCTCGTGATCTCCGTCGTCTACGCGGACCGCCTGGTGGACCGGGTCGCCGCGGACCGGCAGCGGCGCCGCCGATACCGTCGGCTGGACCGCCGGATGAGCCGCCGCGACCGTCGGGCCCCGCTCTCCGTCGCCCACGGCGCCCGGCGCCCCACCATCGAATGGATCGCCGCCGACCTGCGCCGCCTCGATCGGCAACGCAACGGGGTGGCCCGCGAGTCCGTGGCGTGGCACGCCGCGGTGCTGCGGGCCTACGACAACCGGCTGCAACTGGCCAGCCGGTGTCTGGGGGTCAGCGAACACCTCAACCAGCTCGACGGCATCGACCGGGAGATCGAGCGGATGCGGGTGGAAGGTCAGTTGCAGGCCGCCGGGCTGGCGCTGCGCTCGCCGCTGCGCCGGCGCACCGACCGCCGCTGACCCGCTGGCGGCAGCGACCGCCCGTCGCCCGGCCCCCTGACTTCAGCCGCATCCTGCCCCGGCCAGCAGCGGGCACGCCGGGCGCCCGGCCTTCCCGCCACCCGCGGTAACGTCGGCAGGCCGCGACGGACATCCGTCGCGGCCTGCCGGCACCGCCGATACCAGATCAGTTGGTCAGGGGTTGCGTCCCGGGCTGGTGCCCGTGAAGTGCCCGCAGTTGCGCTGTCCGTGGAAGCACTGCTTCACGAGATCGTCGAGGGTGCGCTGGTCCCAGACGTTCCAGAAGTCGGAGTGGATCGAGTAGGGGCTCCCGGACGACAGCGTGATGTTGCCGGTGGTGGTACCGACCTTGTAGGCGATGTTCAGCCGCATGGTGGGCAGCGCCCGGGGGAATCCCTTCGGGCAGGCACCCCGCGACGGGTACCGCAGATGATCGATGGCGTTGCCCTTGACGGTGACGCCGTCCCAGCAGGCCGGGTAGCGCATCCGTACCTGGATCTCGCCGCTGGCGCACTGCGCCGGGATCTCCGGGCCGATGTTCTGGTTGCCCACGCAGCCCCATTCGATCTGCCCGGTGCGCTCGGACAGCTTGGTGGCCTTGGCGTTGCCCAGGATGATGCGCATGTCCGGCGGGAAGGATTCCTGCTTCTTCGGGTCGCCGGCGGAGGTCGTGTAGTAGATGACGGCGCGAACGGGGTTGATCTTCTTGCCGTTGCGGTACAGCGCCGGTGCCCAGTAGGCGGCACGGTCATTCTTGGCGCACGTGCTCGTGACGCCGTTCAGGCTCTCGTAGGTGGAGTTCGCTTTCGCACCCACATTGCCGAAGAAATCGTGCAAGTGAGAGGCGCCGGGCTTACCCGGAAACACGATCGGGTCATCCGGCAACGAGTGTGAATAGCCACAGTCGATCTTCCACAGGCCGGCAGCCGCCGCGTCGGCGTCCGGCGAGGTGCCGATGACCAGCCAGCTGCCGCTGACCGCTACGGCCAGCGCCGTCAGGCCGGCGACGAGCATGCTTCTCTTGCGCATGGGGGCGCGTTCCTCCAGGGGTGTTGAAGTACCGGCCGGCCGACATCCAGTAAACGGCCGGCGCTGAAGAGTGCCGGGGCATCGCATTGAGCATGGCGAGTGCCCGCCGGAGGTAGGCTAGGACGACTCCGGTCGCCGGCGTTAGTTCCCAGCCGATTCTTAATGTGGACCTAAGATCCGAGACCTTCGGTGTCGGTCGGAGCCGCACCGACGGTTTCAGTGGCCGGGTGTGCGGGCCGCGCGGGCGGCCGGTGCTCTATGGTGCGGCATGAGGTTGTTCGTGGCCGGGTTTCCACCGCCCGAGGCGGTCGAGCACCTGCGAAGTGCCGTGGCCGGGCTGCGCCTGTGGCAGGCCGCGGCGGCCGGCGGCACCGTGCGGATGCCGACACCCGACAGCTGGCATCTCACCGTGGCCTTCCTCGGGCCGGTGGCCGAGCGCCGACCGGAGATCGAGGCGGCCGTCGACGGGGGAGTCCGGCACTGGCGCAGCGGCGCGAGCGAACCCCTGGCACTGCGGCTCGGCGGCGGCGGCCGGTTCGGCTCCGGACGATCCGCTGTGGTGTGGGTCGGGGTGTCCGGCGCGGTAGCCGAACTGACCCGGCTCAGTGACGCCATCCGTACGGAGCTGACGCGCTGCGGCGTGCTACCCGACGAGCGTCCGTTCCGGGCGCACCTGACGCTGGCCCGCCCGGGAACGGGCCTCAGCGCGGTGGCCATCCAGGCGGACCTGGCCGCCCTGGACCGCTACCTCGGTCCGCGATGGACACTCGACCGGCTGGACCTGGTGGCCAGCCACTCCGGTCCGCAGCGCCGGTACGAACGCCTCTGGTCCGTCCCGGTCGCTCCGTGACGGGTCCCGGTCCGTGACGTTTCGTGTCGTGTCCCGGGTCCGTGGCCGGCCTGCCGGGGTGTGTCGCGGCCGCGACACACCCCCAGGGCCGTGGCACAGCGTCCGATGGCGCGGGTGGGTTGGTCTGCGGCTACCAGGCCCAGGCCTCCGGGCCGGGGCCACCGTTGCC
Organism: Catenuloplanes sp.; assembly: GCA_036386695.1. Taxonomy (GTDB): domain Bacteria; phylum Actinomycetota; class Actinomycetes; order Mycobacteriales; family Micromonosporaceae; genus DASVVF01. Next base: position 9,760 of record DASVVF010001112.1, read on the forward strand.
GATCGGCGGGAACAACTCGTCGAGGCGGTTCAGTGCCTGGTCGTCCAGTGACACCCGGAGCGCGCCGAGCGAGGCGTCCAACTGTTCGACCGTGCGCGGGCCGATGATCGGGGCGGTGACCCCGGGGCGGGACAGCAGCCAGCCCAGCGCCACATCGGCCGGGTCGTGGCCCAGGTCCGCGCAGAGCTTCTCGTACGCCTCGATGGTCGGCCGGTGCTCGGCCAGCGCGTCGGCGGACCGGCCGGACTTGGCCCGCCCGGCGTTGCCCTCGGCGAGTTTGCGGATCGCCCCGCTGAGCAGCCCGCCGTTCAGCGGTGACCACGGGATGACGCCCAGGCCGTACTGCTGGGCGGCCGGCACGACCTCAAGCTCGACGTGCCGGGTCAGCAGGTTGTAGATGCACTGTTCCGAGACCAGGCCGAGGAAGTTGCGGCGGGCGGCCGACTCCTGGGCGGCGGCGAGGTGCCAGCCAGCGAAGTTCGACGAACCGACGTAGAGCACCTTGCCCTGCGCCACCAGGGTCTCCATCGCCTGCCAGATCTCCTCCCATCCGGTGGTCCGGGAGACGTGGTGCATCTGGTAGAGGTCGATCCAGTCGGTCTGCAACCGGCGCAGCGAGTCCTCGCAGCCCCGGATGATGTGGCGGGCGGACAGGCCCTTCTCGTTCGGCCAGTCGCCCATCTTGCCGAAGACCTTGGTGGCCAGCACCACCCGCTCCCGCCGGCCGTCGCCCTGGGCGAACCACCGGCCGAGGATCTGCTCGGTGACGCCCTCGCCGGTCTTCCAGCCGTAGACGTCGGCGGTGTCGTAGAAGTTGATGCCGTGTTCCAGGGCCCGGTCCATGATCGCGAAGCTGTCCGGCTCCGTCGTCTCCGGACCGAAGTTCATGGTGCCGAGGCAGAGCCGACTGACCGACAGACCGGTGCGGCCGAGGTTGGTGTACTCCATGAATCCACCCTGCCACGCCCTGCCGCCGGGCGCTCGACACAGCGTGGGTCAGGACGACTCGCGGGCCGCCGGGCCGCCGCCGAAGAGCACGTCGTCCCAGCTCGGCAGGCGCTTGCGGGGCTTCGCGGCGCCCTCGGCGTTGTCCGACCCGGTGCCGGCGGAGCCACCGGTGCCGGTCCCCCCGCCCACCGTGCGGCGGGGGCGCAGCACCGCCAGCGACGGCACCGCCGGGACCTCCTTGGGCAGGTCG
>DASVVF010001113.1:0-4203 GCA_036386695.1 Catenuloplanes sp.
ACTCCTTGGCGCAGCGGATGATGGCCGGGTCCTTGGCGGCGATGTCGACGGCCACGGCCCGGGCCGCGGCGTGCAGCCGGTCGCGGGGGACCACCTCCAGCACCGAGCCGAACCGGTGCAGCTGCGCCGCGCTCACCGGGCGGCAGGTGTACACCATCGCCCGCATCAGCTGCTGTGGCACCAGCCGGGCCAGGTGCGTCGCGGCGCCCAACGCGCCCCGGTCCACCTCGGGCAACCCGAAGGTGGCGTCGTCGGCGGCGATGACCACGTCGGCGTTGCCGACCAGTCCGACCCCGCCGCCCAGGCAGAATCCGTGCACCGCCGCGATCACCGGCACCGGGCACTCGTACACCGCGGCGAAGGCGGCGAAGCAGCCCCGGTTCGCGTCGATCAGGGCCTGGTGGCCGGGGGTCCGCTGCATCTCCTTGATGTCCACCCCGGCGCAGAAGCCGCGTCCCCGCGAGGCCAGCACGACCACGTGCACGTCCGGGTCGGCGCCGGCGGCGGTCAACGTGTCGGCCAGGTCGAACCAGGCGGCCGCCGGCAACGCGTTGACCGGTGGGAAGTCGAGGAACACCTCGGCGACGCCGTCGGCGCGATGGACCGCGATACCCATCCGCGCCGCCTTTCCAGTCAGCCCGGCCAGGCCTGGCATCGCCGAACCTAGCGTTTGCTTGGTAGGAAGCTACCATGAAGCCCGTGGACGCACTGGACTTCGCCGACCGCGCCGTCATCGTCACCGGCGGCACCCGGGGCATCGGGGCCGGCATCGCCCGCCGCTTCCTGTCCGCCGGGGCGCGGGTCCTGGTGTGCGCCCGCACCGAGCCGGGGACCCTGCCCACAGTGGACGGCCGCAGCGCCCGGTTCGTCGCCGCCGATGTGCGCGACCCGGACCAGGTCCACCGCCTCGTCGACACCGCCGTGGCGTGGTTCGGGCGGCTGGACGTCGTGGTCAACAACGCCGGCGGCGCCCCGTACGCCGACGCCGCCACCGCCTCGCCCCGGCTGCACGCCAAAGTGATCGAACTGAACCTGCTCGCGCCGCTGCACGTCGCCCAGGCGGCCAACGCCGTCATGCAGACCCAGGCCGACGGCGGGGCGATCATCATGGTCGGCAGCGTCAGCGGGGTACGCCCGTCCCCGGGCACCGCCGCGTACGGCGCCGCCAAGGCCGGACTGCACCACCTCGCCGCCAGCCTGGCCGTCGAGTGGGCACCGAAGGTGCGGGTCAACACCATCGTCGCCGGCCTGGTACGCACGGAGGAGTCCACCGCGCACTACGGCGGCCCGGCCCGGCTCGACGCGGTGGCGCGCACCGTACCGCTGGGCCGGCTGGCCACCCCCGACGACGTCGCCGGTGCCTGCCTCTTCCTGGCCTCGCCGCTGTCGGCGTACGTCAGCGGCGCGTCGCTGGTGCTGCACGGCGGCGGGGAATGGCCGGCGTATCTAGCGGCGGCCACCGGGTCGGCGTAGCCTCCCAGGAAAATAGAACACGTTCCAACCGTGCAGCGGCGGAGGCTGACGATGGTTATCTCGATCAAACCCCGGCGGGACGCGGCCGGTCTGGGCACCGGGCAGTTGCTCATCAACGGGGCGTGGGCACCGGCCGACAGCGGTCAGACCTGGGAACACACCCATCCGGCGACCGGTGAGCAGGTGGCCGACTTCGCCGTCGCCGGACCGACCGACGTGGACCGCGCCGTGCGGGCCGCCCGCCGCGCCTTCGACGAGGGTCCCTGGCCCCGGTCCCGGGCCACCGAGCGGATCCGCGTCCTGCGCCGGGCCGCCGACCTGGTCCGCGAGCACAGCCAGGAGCTGCTGAGCCTGCAGGCCCTGGACAACAGCGTGCCATTGAGCTTCGGCAGCACCTACGCCATGTCCACCGACTGCGTCGCGGATGTCTTCGACCACCACGCCGGCTGGGTCGACAAGCTCGGCGGCGAGACGCTCCCGCCGTACCAGGGTGGCGACCATCTGGTGATGACGCTGCGCGAGCCGATCGGGGTCGTCGCCGCGGTCGTGCCGTGGAACGGGCCGCTGCTGCTCACCGCGCAGAAGGTCGCGCCGGCGCTCGCCGCCGGTTGCACCATCGTGGTGAAACCCTCCGAGTACGCCACCTTCTCGGTGTTGCGGTTGGCGCGGCTGCTGCAGGAGGCCGGCCTGCCGCCCGGAGTTCTCAACGTGGTCACCGGCCCCGGCGAACCCACCGGCGACGCGCTCATCAACCACCCGCTGGTCGACAAGATCTCCTTCACCGGCAGCCGCGGCGTCGGCCGGCGGGTGATGCTGGCGGCCGCGGACGGCTTCAAGCGGGTCAGCCTGGAACTCGGCGGCAAGAGCCCGGCGGTGGTGTTCCCCGACGCCGACGTGTACGCCGCGGCGGCCACCACGATGGGCACCGTCACCCTCGGCCTGTCCGGGCAGGCCTGCGTGGCCCAGACCCGGGCGCTGGTGCACCGCGACGTGTACGACGACTTCCTGGCCGTCGCCCAGGGGATGACCGCGATGGTCAACTACGGCGACCCGTTCGACCCGATGACCACCGCGTCACCACTGATCAACGCGCGGCAGCTGGACCGGGTCCTCGGCTACATCTCCCGGGGCCAGCAGGAGGGCGCCCGGTTGGTCTGCGGCGGCGAACGCGGCGACGGGGAACTGGCCGCCGGCAACTTCGTCGCCCCGGCGCTCTTCGCCGACGTGGCCAACGACATGACCATCGCCCGGGAGGAGATCTTCGGCCCGGTGCTGGCCGTCGTGCCGTTCACCGACGAGGACGAGGCGATCCGGCTGGCCAACGACACCGACTACGGCCTCGCCGCCACGGTGTGGACCTTGGACGTCAAGCGCGCCGTGCGGCTGGCCCGGGCCATCCGGGCCGGCACGATCGGCATCAACGGCTACCAGCTGGAGCCGCACGTCGCCTTCGGCGGCTACGGCCAGTCCGGCCTGGGTCGGGAGGGCGGGCGATCCTCGGTGGAGGCGTACACCGAGCTGAAGACCGTCCTGCTGCCCACCACGGAAGAGCTCATGTGACCAGCTGCCGGTGATCCCAACTGGTCACCCTCGTGGGTTCCACGACGTAGGCGACCCGCTTGCGGGCCGCCTGCGTCACGTAGTCGGCGACCGTGTCGACCGGCACCCCGGTCAGCCGGGCCGCGATCGACCGGCCGATCCCGGCGACCTCGGCCGGGTCGTCGAGCCGCCGGGCCACCCCACGGACCTGCACCCCGCGCAGCTCGAAATAGTCCTCGCCGTCCTCCACCAGGCAGGTCAACCGGGGGTCCCGGTCCAGGTTGCGGGCCTTCTGCGCGGCCCGGTAGGTCCAGAACGCGATCCGTCCCTCCCGCAGCACATAGAACATGGTCACCAGGTGCGGTGTGCCGTCCGGGTTGATGGTGGCGAGCTGCACCTTGCGGCACTCCGCCAGCATCGCCGTCGCCGCCTCGGCGCTCATCCCCACCCGACTCACGGTGCCGTTCCTTCGTTCGCGACTGCGGGACTCCGCTGCGCTGCGTTCCTCGCGCTCACGGGTGCCGCTCCTTCGCCGAACGTGCTGGTGGCCAGGGCCAGGGTGTCGTCGCAGACGAAGCCCGGCGCGGGCGGGTCGTGGGGGAACAGCGGCGCGAGGGCCCGGTCCAGGGCGCCCACGGACCACCCGGAGCCGGCGTCGGCGTGGAAGCTGGCCCGGACGGTCGGCGGCGCCAGCACCGCGACCACGTCGCCGTGCACCACAAACACCTCGCCGGTGATCCGGGCCGCGGCCGGGCCGGCCAGGTAGGTTACCAGCGGCGCCACGTGGGTGGGGGAGAGCGGGTCGCCGGCACCGTCGGGGGCCGGACCCATCAGGTCGGCCGTCATCGCGGTACGGGCCCGCGGACAGATCGCGTTGGCCCGGACCCCGTACCGGGCGCAGCTGCGGGCGGTGGCCAGGGTCAGCGCCACGATCCCGGCCTTGGCGGCGGCGTAGTTGGGCTGCCCGGCGGAACCGAGCAGGAACGCCTCCGAGGAGGTGTTGACGATCCGCGCGTACACCGGCTGACCGGTCGACTTGCTGCGCTCCCGCCAGTACGCCGTGGCGATCCGGGTGGTGACGAAATGCCCGCGCAGATGCACCCGCACGACCAGGTCCCACTCCTCGGCCGACATCGTGAACACCATCCGGTCCCGCAGCACCCCGGCGTTGTTGACCAGAATGTCCAGCCG
>DASVVF010001114.1:0-2145 GCA_036386695.1 Catenuloplanes sp.
GTCGTGTCCCACAGCCGCACGCCTGCGTACAGGTCGGCGGCGGCCACGGTGCGCCCGTCCTTACTGATCGCCATTCCGACGTTCTTCTCACCACGGGTGGAGAAGGTGGCACGCCGTTTGGGACGGCCCGGATCGGTCAGATCCCAGAACGTCGCATTGTTGGCAGACTCGGAAGTGAACAGCGACCGACCGTCCGGGCCGAACGCCACGGTCGACGCCGGGCTGAAAGAGCGGCGCACTTCACCGAGAAGCTTCGGCGCCCCACGCTCCCTGGTGTTCCACAGCGTCGCGGTCCTGGCGCTGCCCACCGTGACCAGGGTTTCACCGTCTCGACTGAAGGCCATCGACTCGACAGCCCCATCGTGGCCCGGCAGGCTGGTGAGCCGCGACGCCCTGTACGGATTTCCGAAGTCCCAGAGGATTGCCGTCCCGTCCGTGTCCCCGGCGGCCAACGTGAGCCCGTCCGGGCTGAACGTCAACGTGTGCACCGAGCCGGCGAGGCCGTTCACGGTGGCGATCCGCTCGGGTCGTCCCTTGACCCGCATGTTCCAGACGGCCACAGTTCCGTTCCCGGCGTCGGTGACCAGGATCGCTTCCGTCGGGCTGAACGCGACGGCGGTCGGGCTCCGGTCGCCCAGCTTGCCGAGCCGCACCGGATGTGCCCGGTCGGTCACGTCCCACACGATCGCGGATCCGTCGGTGGTCACCAGGGTGCGACCGTCCGAGCTGAACGTGCCCGGCTCCCACGGGCCGACTTCGCTGGTCATGGTGGACAGACGCTTGGGGTGGCTTCGGTCGGCCAGGTCCCAGAGGCTCCAGCTCCGGTGGTTGTCGCCCGTGGCCATGGTGCGCCCATCCGGGCTGAAGATCGCCCATTCGATGTTGGTGTCCTCGGTCACCGCCGTCATCCGGACCGGTTTGGTGCGATCCGTCACGTCCCACAGGACCGGCGTGAAGTTATGGGCCAGGCTGATGACGGAGAGTGTTTTCCCGTCCGGGCTGAACTCGAGGCCGCCCACCGCCCGCTCCTCGCTCTTCAACGTGACGAGCCGGATGGGCTTCGCCCGGTCCGCGACATCCCACAGCGACGCTTTCAGGTCTGAATCGACGGTGGCGACGAGGTTGCCCGGGCCGTATTCGACATCGAGGGCGTCGCTGAAGGTGCCGGCGTAGCGGGTCGACGTGATCAGGCCGGTCAGCTGACTACGTGCCTCGGCGTCGGGCTGGACCTGCTGGGCGGCGAGTCCCAGCATGAGGGCGGTTTTCGGGTCGTTGTCCATCGTCGCCTTCGCCTGGTTGATCAGCCGTCGGCCGACCGCGAGCCGTTGCTGCTGCTGCGCGTTGGCCTGCTGCGTACGCACCTCCGCGGCCGCCTCCGCCGCCAGCCGCTGCTGTTCCTGGGCGGCCGTGCGCTGCCGGGCGGCCTCAGCGGCGGCCTCCCCGGCCAGGCGATGCTGTTCCCGGGCGAGCTGCTTCTGCCGTCGCGCTTCCTCCGCCGCCTGCCCGGCCAGCCGCTCCTGCTCCCGGGCGAGTCGCTTCTGCTCCTGCGCGTCCCCCGCGGACCGCGCCGCCAGGGCACGCTGCTGGCGCGCCAACGTCTCCTGCGCACGGGCCCGCGCCGCGGCCCGATCCGCCAGCTTCTGCTGCTCGGTCGCCTTCTCCGCCTGCTTGCGGGCGTTCTCCTCCTGCCGCCGGGTTTCCGCCGCCGCGTCCTTGGCCCGCGCTTCCTGCGTGCGCGCGTTCGCCTCCTCTGCCCGCGCCTGCCCGGCGAACCGGTCGGCGTTGCCCTTCTGCTCCAACGCCACCTGCTGCTGACGGCCCACCTCCACCGCCGCGGCGTTCGCGCGTTCGGCGTTACGGACCGCCGACACCCCGGCGCCCGAGGCGACCAACGCCAAGACCACCAACGCCGTCACCGCCAGCGACCGCACCCGCCGCTCCTGGCGGTGCCGCCGGACGTCCTCGCCCTCCAGGTCGTCCTTACTCACCCCATGCATCGGCGCCGCCAACTGCGCGATCGCATCCCGGAACCGCGAATGCCGCAAACTCAACTGCAGATCATCACGCGCCCACCGCATATCCAAAAACAACGGCTCCTCAGCGAACACCCCCCGCAACGCCACCGGCACCGCAGACGAATCAGCA